>NZ_BTPW01000021.1:0-51876 GCF_036246185.1 Lactiplantibacillus paraxiangfangensis | reverse complement strand
GATAAACCTATGATAATTGCTAACTTTTCTTCAGGTGTAAATCTAGTTCTAGGCATAATAAAATCCCCTTAAGCATTGATAGATGAATTATTGTTTTTCATCTGTCAACCTTAAGGGGACTATAGCATATTTGGATGTTCTTTTATATTTCATATCAAATACAAAATATTTATCACTATGTCAAAGACGACACTACATCTAATTCATATAAATGTAAATCAATTTAACTATTTTCACCAATCTTATTATAAATATCGTCCAAAATATATTCAGCTGCATGTCCATCCCCGTAAGGATTCTTTGCTTCAGCCATTCGTTGATATTCTTCTTTATCATCTAGCAATTGATTCATTGCAGTCGTAACTTTTTGTCCATTCGTTCCAACTAGCTTCAACGTTCCAGCTGTTACGCCTTCCGGTCGCTCAGTTGCATCACGTAAAACTAGTACTGGCTTATTCAACGACGGCGCCTCTTCTTGGACCCCACCAGAATCAGTCATGATGAAATAGCTTCGCGCTGCCATATTATGAAAATCAACTACGTCCAACGGTTCAATCAGATGAATGCAATCAGTGTTACCTAGAATTCGCTTAGCCACCGTCTGGACCGCTGGGCTTAAATGTACTGGATAAACCACTTCAACATCCGGGTGAGCCTTAACAACTGCTTTAACAGCATTAAAGACTTCTTCCATCGGTGCGCCCTGATTTTCCCGCCGATGCATCGTCAATAAGATCATCCGGTGTCCCGGCTGAATCAACTTCAGGGCATCGTGCTGATAATTCTTCGAAACTGTCTGTTTAAGTGCATCAATGGCAGTGTTTCCAGTCACACTAATGTTTTTATCATTGTGATGCTCTTTGAGTAGATTCTGGCGACTCAGTTCCGTAGGGGCAAAATACATATCTGCTAAAACATCGGTTAACTGCCGATTCATTTCTTCAGGATACGGCGAATACTTATTCCACGTCCGCAGTCCAGCCTCGACGTGCCCCACCGGAACCTGATGATAAAAAGCACTAACACTGGCTGCAAACGTGGTGGTCGTATCACCGTGGACCAAGACAATGTCCGGTTTAACCTCATCCATAATGTCGTCTAACTTCGTTAGTACCCGACTCGTAATCCCCGCCAATGTCTGATTGGGTTTCATAATATTTAGATCATAGTCTGGTGTGATATGGAAAATATCAAGTACCTGATCTAGCATTTCACGATGTTGCGCCGTCACCACGGTTACCGGCAAAAAACGATCCTGCTGCTGCAACTGTAACACAATTGGTGCCATCTTTATAGCTTCGGGACGCGTCCCAAAAATGGTCATAACTTTAATTTTCTTTACCACTATTTTCACCTATTTTCGTTAATCTTTACTTATTATACCGTTTAAAACGCTAGCCGACTATACGGATTAATCTATCATTCAACTCTGTATGAATTTCCAAAGAACTACTATTCAGATTGATTTAAATTTCAGATAATCTAGGCAATCATTTTAAATACTTATGCCATACATAACCCTGGACCTTGTTATTAGCCGAGTGTACATAATAGTAGACAGACTTTTTACCATTATACTTTGTCACATGGGCTTTCTTAGTCCTAATAAAATGAGTCTTAGAGTAATTTTTTAAGTTATGTTTCTTAACAAATTGGAAGTTCTTTCTACTTCCCTTAAACTGGTAAATAGCACCTTTGGAACGTTTACCATTTCGAACACGATAACTTTTGGCTTTCATCGAAGTCTGCTTAGTCACCCTGTTGTCCAGACGTTTCAGATATTCATGCCATACCCATCCGGTATTTTTTCCTGATTTCACGTGATAGTACAGGTACGTTTTACCATTGGTCCGGGCAACATAAGCACGTTTATCAACTTTAAGATACTTAGATTTGACATCTTTCAGATTAAACGCAGTCTTAAAGGTAAAGTTACTCTTGGGGCCATTAAAGTCGTACGCTTTAGCACTAACACTTGCTTTCTTAACCCTATAATAGTTTGCTACTTTGCCCTTTTGCTTAGTAACTGTCTTACCCATCATTTGCTTGAAGGTTAATAACGATTGAAGCGGGTTGCCATTAGGGTCAAATAACGCCTGATTATCGTAGGATGAGGCACCCCAATACTTATTAACATTGGTCCTTTCATAAGAATAACCTTCGTCACCGTAATAATCGGCAGCATACTTAGTTGCCCAGCCAGTCCCATATTTTTCATCCATGTCGCGGTTGTATTGATAGTTATCCCAACCAGCTTTGACTGGAATCCAAGCTGGTTCCCAGTAGAACGCACCAAGGGCTTTGCCATTCCCATTTTGCATGACCGTTTTCCAAACATCACTCATAGCATCAGATTGACCTTGAACGGAAATCTTAAATGGTGGCTTAGCGATATTCCCAACGATATTGGGCTGCCCATCCATGTCATCCGTTGTATACGGATAACTAATCTCCATAACAGCAAATTTCTTGTGATACTTCTTAGTAATCACGTTTTCCGCACCGATTAACTTATCATCAGGGCCATTCCAGTGTGGATAGAAAGTTGCTTCCATCACATCATAGTCAACTTTATTAGCTTTTAATTCACCGGCAATCTTGTCAAAAGAAGTAGCCGTTGGTGATTCAAAGTGCACGGCTGCCTGTGCTTTAGGCGCGTACTTATGAACAGCATTGACGCCTTCAGCTAAATACTGCATATACTTAGCCGGATCAGATTCCTGCATCATGCCCTTGCTCGTTTCGTTTCCGACCTGAACCATCCCAACGTTCACGTCAGCATCAGCCATTGCTAGCATGACTTTCTTTGTATAATCATGCACAGCCTGCTTCTTTTGTTCGAAGGTATAATTCTTCCAAGCTTTGGGCAAGGCTTGTTTAGCCGGATCAGCCCAAAAATCAGAATATTGCAAGTCAATCAAAACTTTCATATGATGCTTAGTTGCATCTTTCCCAGTTTTAATAGCGTTAGCTAACGTTGACTCTCCCCCACCATAAGTGTGGCCGTCCTTGTCGTAAGGATCATTGAAAATTCTCAGACGTACATAGTTAACACCGGAATCCTCCAAAGTTTGCATAATATCTTGTTGCTTACCTTTGTAGTTGTAATACTTTACGCCAGCATTCAACTCAGCCTGTAAACTAGAAATATCAACCCCACGAATCGTATCCTTTGTGACCCCTTTGACAGGCGCAACTTTGACCTTGTCGTTCTTGGCATTAGTTGTCCCATCAGCATTGGCCTGCGCATTGAGTCCAATTGAACTCAAGCCCAATAAAACGGCCGCAACCAGTAATCCTTTGTGTTTCATAACTTACTTTCCCCGCTTTCTGCAAAACTGTCTTAATTATACGCCGCTTTTCCTTTCAACAAATATATTTATAAAAACACACATCTTATTATCCAGATGTGTGTCAATGGCTAACGGTGTTCAACTATGATTACTTTAAATACTTGTGCCAAACATAACCTTTAACTTTGTTATTCGATGAGTGAACGTAGTAGTAAAGGTACTTCTTACCGTTGTACTTGGTAATGTGAGCCTTCTTCGTCGCAATCAAACGTGTTTTAGCATAGTTTTTTAAGTTATTTTTCTTAACGAATTGGAAATTCTTAGAAGAACCTTTAAGTTGGTAAACGGCACCCTTAGACTTTTTCCCGTTAACAACCCGGTAATTTTTGGCCTTCATCGTCGTTTTCTTGGTGACCTTATTATCCAAGCGTGTCA
The DNA here is from genome assembly GCF_036246185.1 of Lactiplantibacillus paraxiangfangensis. NCBI lineage: Bacteria > Bacillati > Bacillota > Bacilli > Lactobacillales > Lactobacillaceae > Lactiplantibacillus > Lactiplantibacillus paraxiangfangensis. The sequence goes on along the minus strand of NZ_BTPW01000021.1, from coordinate 48,148 downwards.
AATACTTGTGCCATACCCAACCTTCGTTTTTACCTGATGTTACGTGGTAGTACAAGTATGTTTTACCGTTGGTCCGGGCAACATAAGCACGTTTATCAACTTTAAGATACTTAGACTTAACATCTTTCAGATTAAACGCAGTCTTAAAGGTAAAGTTACTCTTCGAACCGTTGAGGTCATATGCCTTGGCACTTACACTTGCCTTTTTAACCTTATAATAGTTCGCTACTTTGCCCTTTTCTTTGGTAATGCTCTTACCCATCATTTGCTTGAAAGTTAACAAAGATTGTAATGGGTTCCCATTAGGATCAAAGAGCGCTTGGTTATCATAGGAAGAAGCACCCCAGTAAGCATCAACATTAGCTTTTTGACCAGCGTACCCAGCATCACCGTAATAATCAGCAGCATACTTAGTTGCCCAGCCAGTCCCATACTTTTCATCCATATCGCGGTTGTATTGGTAGTTATTCCAACCAGCTTTGACTGGGATCCAAGCTGGTTCCCAGTAGAACGCACCAAGAGCTTTGCCATTACCATTTTGCATCACTGTCTTCCAAACATCACTGATACTATCAGATTGTCCTTGAACAGAAATCTTGAATGGTGGATTTTTAATATCCCCAACAATGTTTGGCTGACCATCCATATCGTCAGTGGTGTATGGATAACTCATTTCCATTACGGCAAACTTCTTACCATACTTTTTAGTGATGACGTTTTCCGCACCGATTAACTTATCATCAGGGCCATTCCAGTGTGGATAGAAGGTTGCACCCATCACATCATAATCAACCTTATTAGCTTTTAATTCACCGGCAATCTTGTCAAAAGAAGCGGCGGTTGGCGATTCATAATGAACTGCAGCTAAAGCGTTAGGTGCATACTTATGAACAGCGTTGACGCCTTCAGCTAAATACTGCATATACTTAGCCGGATCAGATTCCTGCATCATACCCTTAGTCGTTTCGTTTCCGACTTGAACCATTCCAACGTTCACGTCAGCGTCTGCCATTGCAAGCATGACTTTTTTGGTATAATCGTGCACAGCCTGCTTTTTCTGTTCGAAAGTGTAATTCTTCCAAGCTTTTGGCAAGGCTTGTTTAGCTGGATCAGCCCAAAAATCAGAATATTGTAAATCAATCAAAACTTTCATATGATGCTTAGTTGCATCTTTCCCAGTTTTAATCGCGTTGGCTAACGTTGAGTCTCCCCCACCATAAGTATGACCGTCTTTATCGTAGGGATCATTGAAGACTCTCAGGCGTACGTAGTTAACTCCAGCATCCTCCAACGTCTGCATAATATCTTGCTGCTTGCCCTTATAGTTGTAATACTTTACACCAGCATTCAACTCAGCTTGCAAACTAGAAATATCGACCCCACGAATCGTATCTTTCGTGACCCCTTTGACGGGCGCAACTGTGACCTTGTCATCCTTGGCATTGGTTGTCCCATCGGCATTGGCCTGCGCATTGAGTCCAATCGAACTCAAGCCCAATAAAACGGCCGCAACCAGTAATCCTTTGTGTTTCATAACTAATTTTCCCCGCTTTCTACAAACTACATTAATCATACGTCATTTATAATCTCACAAATATAGTTATATTTAAATACATTTCACTAAAAAAGCGCAGTTATTTATTCAACAACTGCGCTTTCCTGATTGCTTAAAACTTCACTGTTTGCATCAAGATATCCTGAATTTCGTAAGCTACCTGGTTATCCGTCGAAAAAACACCTTGATTTTCGAATAGCACGAGAGCGACCTTACCATCCCGGGTTCCCATATAGTACGTGTGGAATTCATTATCGTTTCCCCCAACCCGAATGTGACCATTAGGCTGGTAATAAACCCCACCCGAATACTGGAAGGCAAAATTATTCGTTAACTCCGCCAACCCTGCTTGCCCAAGCAACTTACCACTCTGTAACTGATACATAAACTTATAATAATCCCCTACACTCATATATAGACTCCCACAGCCTAGCTCACTGGACTGCAGCGGCTTAGATAAGATCGTCCCCTGTGAAAGCCCGTTCGTTAAGCGGTACGCCAACGGATTGACGATATTACCAGGAATCTCATCATACCCAAACGTGTGCTTTAGTCCCAGTGGCCGGATGACCACGTTTTGTAGCATTGTCATATAAGATTTATGCGACACCTTCCGGATTACGCCCGCCAAAATTGTGAAGTTCGCGTTCGTATAAAAATACGCGTGGTTTCCGGTTGAGAGCATGTGTTTCAACGTAAAGTCAATCTGCGCCTTTTCAGTTGGCAAAATCGACCTTGGTGTCGTTTCAGTCATCCGGATTCCCGAACGGTGGTCTAACAGTTCGCGAATCGTAATCTGATTAGCGTACGGCACCTGCGGATAAAATTTGCTCAGCGGCGTTGTCATACTGAGTTGCCCCTTATTGATCAAATGTTGAACCACGGTTGCCGTGACTGCTTTTTGCAGTGACGCTAACGGATAAACTTCCGTCGCCATATTCCGCGTGTTTTTCGAAAGGTCGGCGTACCCGTACGTTTTCGTCTTCACCCCGGCCGGACCGTTCGTCGTCACCAGCAACGTGCCCATAATATTATGACTTTTAATTAAAGCATCAATCTTACTCATCGCCTGTGCTTCGGTCAGTTGCCCTGGAAGGGGCTTTGGTACTGGCTGTTTTTTCGGTGTGGACTTCTTCTTCTTTGGAACTGCCCGGGTACTGTTAATCCGCGCCATTTTAGGGGCGGGTTGGGTTTGGCGATTAAATTGCTGATTCCCCCACAAGCCCAATCCAATTATCAGTAACAATCCCGGTATTCCAAGCACAACTAACCACGACTTTTTCTTCATCCCAAAGCCCCCCAATCTTGTATCCATAGCGTACGACGCACCCGAAAAAAAAGCACGCAGAGTAACGTTAACGTTAGTCGACCAAACCAAGATTCAGGCCAGGATTAATCATAATGACTAAAAAAAGACTATATTTTAGTCATTTTAGCTCGTGCAATTACCGAACAAAACCATTAAACTTAGTTCCATAGTTAACTTATAACATGGAAGGATGATTATATGAGTCAAGCAACTAGCTACCTACAACACGTTTATGAGGTCATCGAACACCGTGATCCCAATCAAGCTGAATTTTTAGAAGCCGTTCACGACTTCTTACAAACCATGACGCCCGTTTTTGAACAACATCCCGAATACATCGAAGCTAATATTTTGGAACGTTTAACGGAACCCGAACGCGTCATTCAATTCCGCGTCCCATGGTTAGACGATGCCGGTCATGCTCAGGTCAGCCGGGGCTTCCGAGTTCAATTCAACTCAGCCATTGGCCCGTACAAAGGTGGCTTGCGTTTACATCCTTCCGTGAATTTAAGTATCGTTAAATTTCTCGGCTTCGAACAAATTTTCAAAAACGCCTTAACTGGACTCCCTATCGGTGGGGGTAAAGGTGGTTCTGACTTTGATCCTAAGGGGAAGTCAGACAACGAAATCATGCGCTTCTGCCAAAGCTTCATGACTGAACTTAGCAAGTACATCGGTCTTGATACCGACGTTCCCGCTGGTGATATTGGTGTCGGTGGCCGTGAAATCGGCTACCTATACGGTCAATACAAACGTTTACGCGGCGCAGACCGGGGCGTTTTAACTGGTAAGGGTCTCAGCTACGGTGGTTCCCTCGCACGTCCCGAAGCGACCGGCTACGGCTTGGCTTACTACACCAACGAAATGCTAAAAGCCAACGACTCATCGTTTACGGGTAAACGCGTTGCCATTTCAGGCGCTGGTAACGTCGCCATCTACGCCATTCAAAAAGTTGAAGCACTCGGTGGTAAGGTGATTACCTGTTCAGACTCTGACGGCTACGTTATTGACGAAAACGGCATTGACTTCAAATTAGTTAAGCAAATTAAAGAAGTTGAACGTGGGCGGATCAAGGAATATGCCGACCGCGTAACGACCGCAACGTACGTTGAAGGTAGCGTTTGGAACGCCAAACTAGCCTACGACATCGCCTTGCCATGTGCCACTCAAAACGAAATTGACGGCGCTAAGGCCCAAACGATTATCGCTAACGGTGCCAAGGTCGTTGCTGAAGGGGCCAACATGCCAAGTAGCCCTGAAGCCATTGCCGCTTACCAAAAAGCTGGCGTTCTATACGGCCCAGCTAAGGCAGCCAATGCGGGTGGCGTTGCCGTTTCTGCCCTCGAAATGAGTCAGAACAGTATGCGGCTCAGCTGGTCGTTCGAAGAAGTTGACGGTCGCTTGCAGACCATCATGCAAAACATTTTCGCAAACTCCGTGGCAGCTGCTGACAAGTACGGCGTTAGTGGCGACTACCTTAGTGGAGCCAACATCGCCGGCTTCACCAAGGTTGCCGACGCAATGCTCGCACAAGGTTTAGTTTAAGCGGTTCTAGAATTAAAAAAGCGCAGTTCAGAAATCTAAAATTTCTGAACTGCGCTTTTTGATATCGTTAAACCTTATCATCTGGATAACCCGTGTGCGCCACTAGCTGAGAATAAGTCTCGTGTAAAGTCAGTGCTGCGACTTTCCAGCCAAGCTTCAATAGTGGAATCAGCCGCAACGGATCTTCAACCGGAATACCGTGTTCGTGTGCAAATTTACAAATAGCAGGTAAAACTTCCATATCAGAATTAGCAAAATAATAATTACCGGTATCCGTTAAAACAAAGATTGTGGCCCGAAAAGCATGCCGAGGATCCAGTCCTTGACTCACGTGCCACCGAATCGCCCCGATTTGAATCCGCCGTACCGCACTCAACGGCATTTCGCCAAGGTTACGGCCCTCTGGCGACCACAAAACAACTTGCCGTGGTGTCAGCTCTACCATGGCATATTTTTCACTCCGAGTGCCGGATAACCGCCGAAGCCAGTTACGTTCAGGCTCAGGTTTAGGATACTCTTGCCCCTGAATTTCAAAGTGAAACGGCACAATACACTTCTGAGCACGATCAATCGCCCGGTAATGGCCAGCAATCTGATGATTAGCAAAAACAGACGTCATTGGTTTAAACATTACGGTCACTCCCCTCACCGTCAGTATACGCTTTCATCACTAAAATAACAGCCTTTAAGTGGGTCAAAACAGGGTCTAATTACGATTATAATTAGACCCTGTTTTAGCTTGTCGTTTAGTTCTCATTTATGTGCTTGAATAATATCTCATTACAAATATGTGCGCTGACAATTTAAAATTAATTTAACTCGCCATCCCCGATTCAGACAACTAAGCACAAGCACCACTCACGAAATCAGTGACGTACTGACTTCAACTACACCCTTTGACACCATATTCACAACTTTTAAGTTGCTTGACCTAATCAGGTCTATGCCTATTATATCATCATTGTGAGCGCTCACACAATTATGGCTGATAAATTTATTGATAATAAAAAAAGCTTACCAACTAGGCAAGCTTCTCTTTATTAGTCGTTATCTTGGTCGTCTTGGTTCGCTTCACTATCATCAAAATCAGCGGGCATAATCGCAAAATTGCTTGCTTCAGTTGAAAGTAAAGCGGCGTAAGCACGGACTTTAGCTGATAAAGCAGGGATAATTGCACCGTTAAGGTTATTCAACATATCCTGTTCGTCATCTTCAACGCCCTTGTCGTCTGCTTGGCGTTCGATGATGCCGACCATTTCACCACTCAACCGTACGATTGCAAAAACCGTTGCGGATAAGTCATACATGTCTTCTTTATAAGTGACGTTTAATTGGGCTTGGACCACGTCATCGCCAAAAGTTTTCTTAACGTCGGGATTAGCTGGCGTGTAGCTGAATTGACCTTGGCCAGGTTCGTCTTTTGATTCATCGCGATCATAGACGATTTGGAAATGTAAATCTTGGATAGCTGAGTTTAAAATTTCAATATTCATAGATTGGAAACTCCCTTTTATATAATACCTTCACCATAAAGGAAATAGGGCCAAAATACAATCAAATTTCCGTGCTTTTCGTGAATAATTCATCAAGATTTGATTAACTTGCCGTAAAGGCCATTAATCTGAGATTGATTGACGAATTTCGTTATAACCCTTAAACTAATCAATGAGTTTGATTAGGGAGTGATTATGATTAAGAAGAGCAAACTGATGACCGCCATTATTATTTTGAGTTTGGGAACCGGCTTACTTGCGACCCCCGGTGTCACCGCACAGGCAATGCGTGTCCGCGCCCCCCGAACCTTCTTACGTTGGCGCTTCAAACGAAACGTTTCAAAGCGTCACCATGCTAAGCAGCATCACAATAAGAAATACTCGCATCGACGTTAAGTAAAAATAAATTGAGATAACACTAAAGCTAGCGACTCAGAAATCAGTTGATTTCTGAGTCGCTAGCTTTTCCTTCCGAAATGTGCGCTAAAAGGCAATTTGCTCCGCTTAACCCGGTATCAGGGCCCATTCCAAACCCGGGAATAATCCCTGATAACACGTTAATGCTCACAAACTAGTCGCCTTTTATCTCAGGCTTAATTCCGAGGTTGTTGCTGATTTTGCCGCCGAACACTGTCTGGCACCTTTTCAACCAGGAGGTATTGCCGGATCAACGCCACAATTTGCTTATTTTGCGGTAAGTCCGAATGGGCCGTATTCGCGCCGGTCACCGTTATTTCGGTAAAGTGTTTAACCTGATTTTGATAAATGTACTTCCCGTAATTGACACTATTGGCCGGAACCGTCCCATCACTGGAATAATTTTCAGTTCCCGCAATCGAATACACGGTGAGTGATTCTGGTAACCCGCTGCGGTACTTGTATAGTTCTTTAAACATGCTCGTCTTTGCCGTCGTACTCGTGGATTCCATGTTATACGGTGACGCAATCGTCATTAGGCGATCAACGTGGACTTTCGGGCTTTGTTTTAAATACCGCTCTAAAAACAATGTCCAAATCAGGCCACCATTAGAGTGTCCTAATGCCGAGAAATGATTAAATTTATAAGTCTTAATTAATTCCTTCAGCGCAGTATTCAACCAAACGGCTTGCTTATCAATGTTGGCCTTGCCGTCCTTATTATTGGCAAAGCCAATCACAATGAACGGTTCCTTATCGCGATTGTCAATGCTTCCGCTGTACTTAATCGATCCATCTGTTTGAACCGTTAGCTTTAAAACACTGTGTTTCTTCGGCGTTTCTTTCCCCAACTCGGTAATCAAACTGTCGAACCGGTTCTGCGTCGCACTCGATCCAGGAATCATAATAACCGGGGCCATCTGACTTCGGTCCGCATTTTTTAGCGTTTTAATATTGGCCTGCGACCACGTATAGGCTGGCCAGCAAACCCCAACTAGCACAACGAGACCGAGCACCCATTTCCACCAATTACGCTTCATCTTTGACCACCGTCCCCTCAGTTTGGTTAGCGAGTAGGACAAATGGTAAATAAATCGCCGTCGCTACTAGTAGGTTAATTAGACTGACAACCAACGCACGCCAGTCACCACCAGTCCCTAACCAGCCAATTAAAAATCCCGGCGTTGTGCGGTCAACCGGATAAACGACCGGCGGCATCAATTGTAGTTTTAGCGCTGCCCAACTGATCACCATGGTCACCATCGGCGTTACGACAAACGGGATCGCTAAAATTGGACTGTACGCAATCGGTAAGCCGACCAATAACGGCTGATTAAAGTTAAAAATCGCTGGTAACCAGCTTGCTTTTGTCACGGCGCGATAACTTTGATTATGGGAACGCCATAAGATGGCAATGACTAACGCCAAGGTCATCCCGGGACCCCCAACGTTTGCAAAGCTATCAAAAACGGTGTGTAGTGTGATTGGATTAGGCGCCCCCCACGCCGAGCCGTGTTGCAAGGCGTACTGTAAGTTTTGAACCGTGCTAATGGCGCTATTACCGCTGTAATCAACAGGTCCAATAATCCCAATCAACCAAAATAAATTGCTTAATACCGTGGTCCCAAGCATCGTGCTCAACATGGAACCGGGATTGATGAACGGTAACGTAAAGACTTTGTAAAATAGACCGTTTAAGCCGTACTTGCTCACGAAGCTAACCCCGTACCCAATGCCGCTAAATAAAATCACACCCACAACGAGGGGCAACCAGTTGTACCGTGCCCGTAACAGCAAGTGTTGCTGCGTCTCGATGGCTTGGTGCGTATGTGGGCGGCGGACCAAGTGCGTAAATAGCCACCCCGTCACCAGTCCCACTAGTAAGGCTAAAAAGATACCCTGCGTACCTAAATTATTTTCTAAAAACTGAGAAACGTTTGCGTCACGTCGATTAAAGACGGCGTAGTTAAAATTCAACATCATAAAACTAATGGCCGCGCTGATTCCCGCTAATAAGTTATCCCGTTGAGCCGAACGGGCCACAAAATTAGCGGCCGCAAACGCTGCAATGACTGCAATAATTCCGTTAATACTTTGACTTAGCATGCTCGTATAAGTTGTTAGCTGCGAAAAACCAGGTACCCAGTGACTCAGGCCGTAAATATGATTTAAAAAGCCATTTTTTTGAAAGATTGCTTGGTTAACTAAACTAATATAAGTGCCAATCAGCACAAATGGAAACAGCAACGTTAAGGAGTCTCGCAACGCGCGCCAATACCGTTTGTGTTCGACGACCCGCTCAAAATTTAATAATCCGCGTTGTATCTTTTTAATGGTACCCATCCCCCAAAACTTAATTATCTTAAATATACGCCAATCCACTAGCTCTGCCTACTGCCACCACTTATAAAGTGCGTTTGATTTCGTCTTCGCCTTACTATCATTTATAATTATAATAAATATAAATGGAGGTGGTTTCTATGCCAAGTCGTTACACGCACATCTTAGTTCCTGTCGACAGTTCCGAAGCTGCACAGGCGGCCTTTACCGAAGCAGTCAACATCGCCCAGCGTCACGCGGCCCAACTGACCGCCCTGTACGTTGTGGATGACAGTGCCTACCATGCGCCAGCGCTTGATCCGGTCCTTTCCGAATTACTCGACGCCGAAGCCGCGCACGCTCACGACGCGATGCAACAACGACAGCAGTTCGTAACCACTACCACGATTTCCGATTTTAAAACTGAAGTCACGTACGGCATTCCTAAACGAGCCATCGAAGACTACGCTAAACAACACGCTGAAATTGATTTGATTGTGCTGGGTGCCACCGGCAAAGATTCACCCCACCGGGTGGCCGTGGGATCAACAACTAGCTACGTGGTCGACCACGCCCCTTGCAACGTGATGGTCATTCGCTAAAATTTAAAAATAAGGGTTCAGAAAAGTTTGGCTATTTCTGAATCCTTATTTTGTTTTATCGACGTTCAAATGACCGCCAAATTCTCACTGAAGTTTTAAATACAATGATGTGTATCCATAGTATCATTAAGTAACCAATTAATTCCTGCGTCAAGCGATTATCACAGTGCTTAAATCTTTGGGGGAAATTAGCATGCGACATAAACAACCACGTTATTTGGGAAGCCTGATTGTACTCATTGGCTTAGTCATTTTAGGCTTATCTTTTTTATTCATCGGTTACGATAATTCCGACGCTAGTGTCGGTGATCAGCGCCTATTTCAAACTCGGCTAACACGGATCACGGCCACTGACAACGGTGAATGGCGCGTCACGGGAACGACGAGCGCGCCGTCCGGGGCTAAGATTATCGCCCTGGGTACGACGGACGTTGCCTCAGTCGCCAGCTCACTAAGTAGCACCACCGCTTGGTCACGCGTCCGTCACGGTCAATTTACGGCGACGATTAATGCTTATAACGCCACAACCAGTCATCAATACCGCGCCGGCCAGCTTGTCCCGGTCACGGTAGTTGCGGTAACCGATTATGAGCAACGCCAGTATAATTTACTGCCCGCCGCCCTACGTGACCAATTGCAACAGTTTGCACCACACCAACTTAAACTGACCGAACAACTGGCCCAATTTTGTCAGGAATCGTACCACCAATATAATCTATAAACATTAGGCGACTGAAATTGGCATAATCAATTTCAGTCGCCTAATGTTTATAGATTTTTTTCGAAATAAAAACTGCTTCAAACCAACGTAATCGCCGATATGAAGCAGTTTTAGTCTGATTTTATTGATCCCACCCGGACTCGAACCGGGATCAACCGCTTAGGAGGCGGGTGCCCTATCCAGTTGTGCTATGAGACCATAACCAATCCGTAAAATATCATCTCACGGATTGCGTCATTTGGCAATTACCTATTTGCTGAAACGGTCACGGTTCTTTTTCCGCATTCCCTTCTTCTTGGAATGCTTATTGTGCCCCTTATGCTTCTTTGGCATGGCTTTTTCTGCTTTAGCCGGTTTCACTAATTGATCATTAGTCTCAGCGACACGTTTAACCTTATCAGGATGCCCAGCATCACCGACCCGGTGGCGACCATTCGCTGCTTCCCCGGCCTTTTCTGGATGATCAAAGGTCAACGGTGGCACTACCCGATCAGGCTTAGTATCCACAATTTGATAGCCAACTAAGTAACCGGGTTTAATTTCGTAGTCCGTCTCCGCCATCAGCTTCTTGAAGTCACGAATATCGTGATCATCGCCCATGGTCAAGACTAACCCCTCGGCGCCCATCCGACCAGTCCGACCACTGCGGTGAATATAAGTCGTCACGTCTTTTGGCAGCTGGTAATTAATAACCGCTGGCAATTCGGGCACGTCGAGTCCCCGGGCAGCCAAATCAGTCGTCAATAACAATTCGACCTTGCCCTGACGGAACAGCCGTAACGCCTTTTCACGTTCAACCTGACGCTGATTACTCGTTAACGCCACGTAGTTAACGTGTTGGTGCCGCAATTCAACGGCCACGTGCTGTAACTCTTGCATCTTGTTAAAGAACACTAGGGCCCGCAGACGGTCCACTCGACTAATCCGCTTTAGCAAGCTAACCCGTTGCCGGTTACCAACTTCCATCGTGCGGTGACGAACGACACCCTGTGTCTGGTCAATGGCCCGTACGTCAATTTTTTCAACCGTTTGGCCAAACCAACGGGGAAGTTCGTCCAAAATCTTCGTTTCAGTTGCTGAAAAGAAACCTAATTGTAACGTTTCAGCAAAGGTTGCGTCTAAGATTTCGCGAATCTGATCAAGCGTTTCATCCGTCAGCAATTCATCCGCTTCATCAACGATCATGAGCTTCAAATGCCCAAGCTTCAATTTGCCATCCGCAATCAAGTTAGTGACCCGTCCCGGCGTCCCAACGACGATTTCTGGATGCTTCTTGAGCTTTTCAGTCTGACGCTTCACGTTGGCCCCACCAGTAATGGCTAAGACCTTTGCGTCGACTAACTGCGCCCAATCACGGACAACGTTGGTCGTTTGCATGGCCAACTCTTGTGACGGTGCCAAGATTAAGGCTTGGACCCCTTCACCAGGGCGCACCATTTCTAACATTGGCCAAGTAAAGGCTAATGTCTTCCCCGACCCAGTCGGTGCCAATCCTAAAATTGATTTGCCCGCAGCCATGGGTTCCGCTACCGCCGTTTGAATGGGTGACGGTTCCGTAAAGCCCTGCGCTGCAAACTTTGTTTTAAATACGTCTAACATAGTGCCTCATTTCTATTTATCGGCTAAATCGCGTTCGTCATCTGAAAAATAGATGTGTCCGGACTGCCGTAAATTAAATAATAGTTTATTAACATTGCGACTCAACTGCCGCCATGCTTGATATTCTTTTTGATGACCAGCTGGATCATTAATCACCATTGCGAAGTCGCGAGCTTCCGCGAGCATTGGGTTAGCGTCTGGCTGAACACCGATGTTATGTGACTGACCGTCCACATCGTGATAAGTGACTTTGCCCAACTCAGCCGCATTATCCATCACAATGGCATCTTGCAGGCCGTTGATCTCAGATGGCAAAAATGAATTACTGGTTTTACCCAAGTTCAACGTCACCGTAAAGGCTGGGTAGCGTAAAACTGCTACTCCTTTTCCATCGACCTTCGTTGACAACAAGGTTGGGTAATAGGCCACTTCATCCGGCATACCAAACCAACCAACCGCATCGTAGGCCAGGTAAACGCCGAGGTCCTGCAAAGCCCCACCAGCGAACTTCAGTGAGAAAATGTTAGGTTCTTCGCCCGCCCGCACAGCGTCAAACCGTGAAGAGTACTTCATGTACGTTAAAGTAGCGCCTTGGACCTGTTCAAGCTGGTCAATTTGATCCTTGACCCGTTTAAAGTTAACTTCATGAATCTGGCGCGCCGCCTCAAACAGCAATACGTCTGGATGCGCAGCTAAGCATTCGTCTAACTGCTCAAATTCAGCCTGATTAGCCACAGCTGGTTTTTCAACGATTACGTTCTTGTCGTGCTCAATGGCGAGCTTTGCTTGAGCAAAATGCAAACTATTTGGTGACGCAATGTATACGGCGTCAAAGTCACCTTGACTGAAGAAATGCTCTAAATCCGTAAAGATTGCCCCGGCATGGTTCTTGTTCGCAAATGCTTGGGCCGTCTCACTGTGCCGTGAATAAACCGTCGTCAGCTGCCATTCACCCGACTCGCTCGCTGCGTCGATAAATTGTTGTGTGATCCAGTTGGTTCCAATGATTCCTAATTTTAACATGCGTATACCCCTCTCGTTACCGGCAACCGCTGTGACTGGTTGCGCTTACTGATACTTTTATTCTACCAGTTTTGTGCACGAAATAGGACCTTGGAACTTTGAAATTTATGGCCTGTTTAATGGCAAAAAAAAAAGTTGCCCAGCGGGCAACTTTTTAAAAGTTTGATTATTGTTGAGGAACAACGTTAGTAGCTTGTGGGCCACGATCGCTTTGTTCTTCGTCAAAAGTAACTTTTTGGCCTTCTTCTAAGGTCTTGAAACCGTCAACTTGGATAGCTGAGAAGTGAACGAATACATCGTTGCCATCTTCACCAGTAATAAAACCAAAACCCTTATCAGCATTAAACCATTTTACAGTACCATTTTTCATAAATACAAATCCTCCTAGGATTATCAAATCTAAAGTAACGAAACTATGTTATCAACACCTAAAAGAATTTGCAAGGTAGCAAACTAATGATACTTCTGAACTCCTGTTAAATGCCAATTACATATTATAGATTAACACACTCACCCACCCGATGACAAGTGATGCCGATTTTTATTCCAATTTTACGTGGAATATCTCATTAAAATTAACAAACGGTTACGTACATTACCTGCGGGTAACAACCATCTAAAAGCTTTGCTAAGAACGGGCTATTTCGTGACGAGCCTGTCCCGTTAGTGGTATATTCTAAGTATAAATGTTAACGAAAGAAGGTTGATCCGGTGAAGCGACGTGGCGCCATTTTATTTGGCCTATCATTACTAGCAGGACTTTCAAGTACATTGGTACGTAAGCAGCACCCCAGCAAACTTGCAAGCGGCGATTTAGCCGTCTTTTATGCGGGCACTTGGACCTATCGTGACGAAGAACATCACCGGGACCACAAGCTTGAGATTGACCCTAGCATGCTTATTCGCATCGACGGCCATTCCATGCCAGCAACCGTTGAATCAATTTCTCCAAGTAAACTCGTTTTACTGGATAAATACGGCTTTCACTTAGAGATCAAAGCCAATGAGCAACGACCCGTTGCATTGTTTGACGAAGCGGATAATCACAGTTATGTCATTTTATCCCCACAGCAGTTAGACCAAGCAACCAATTAACACCAATGGAATTGAGGGACCACGACACCCGTCGTGATCCCTCCTGCTATTTTTAGCCATTATAATTATTTTAATATTAGAGTCTGGAACAGAACTCAAAAGCCATTCAGAAATCAATTTCTGGATGGTTTTTCCTATTATTATGGTCGAAACGTGGGCCAAAAGGCAATTTGTTCCGCTTAACCGCCTTTTGGCCCACTCTTTGTCACTTATTCGAGGTCAAACGCGATCAAATTATCGAACTGTTTGACGCTTCCATTATAAATGAGACCGGTAAACTCTTGGCACGTACCGTTTTGCCGGTAAACCGCGCGGTCAGAATAATGCATGAAGAGCACCCGTTTTGACCGGTGGTGCGTTGAAGTTGTGTCGTACCACAAGGGCGTCTTTTTAATCACCGGTTTGACTAAGCTCGTCGCCACTCCCGGTGTGGACCAAACCACACACTGGCGATCGTAGTGGGCCGTTAATTTTAAAACTAACGCCCGTAACTTGGCCTGCGCCTGCTTGACCTTGACCATTTTAGCTGAATAATTGCCATAATATTGAACTTGAATCGCAATCGGTAAGTTACCGATGTTATTGCCGACCGTTTTTTCAAAGTACGCCGCCTGGGCATTGGCCGAACTGGAGAAACTAAAAACGTGCACGACCCCAACGCCCAAGTCAGTCCCCACGATTCGCTGGTAGTTGCTGGAAAAGTTGTCATCCGAGTAACTTGCCCCCTGCGTCGCGTGTAAGTAGATAAATTTTAGCCCATTATTTTTTAGCGCAGCAAAGTCCAGGTACCCATCATTTTGGGAGACCGCTACCCCGCGGACGTTAAACCCGTCCACGACTTCAGCGCGCTGCCATTGAATCAATGCCAAGACGCCCCAAACGCTACTAATCATAATCAGCAAGACCAACAGCCACGTCAGTCGACGCCGCCACCGCGCGCCCCTAGTTTGCGCATATACTGGTCTTAAGCGCTGCTGTTTTGCCATTCCTCATCCATCCTTACCAACTTTATAATTCCGTCCGCGTCTCGCTAATCGCTTCGCGTACCCGACCTAAACTAGCCGCCATCTTAATGTTGCCGTGGACCGCCGTCATCAAGAACAAACTATCGATAATGCTCATCTGCGCAATTAACGACGTCAGTCCCTCCGAACGGTAATTAATTTCCTCGGCCACCGAAATAAACGCTACCGTACTAGCCTTAGCCAGTGGTGAATTGCCAAAACTCGTTAAGGCAATGACCGGTACCTTTTGCCCGGTCAAGGTTTTTAAAATTTGTAAAGTCTGCTGGTTACGTCCCGTGTGTGAAATCACCACGGCGACGTCCTTTGATGTCATCTGCGCCGCTTGCATTAGCTGCATATCATAATCACTATTATGCGCGCAGGGAATCCCCGTCCGCACAAACTTATGATAACCATCCAGTGAGGCAACGGCCGACCCGCCAAGGCCGTAGAAGCCAATCGTTTTAGCGTGTAGCAATAGGTGAACCGCCTGTTTCAAGTCAGCTTCAGTCATTACTTGACTCGTCTGATCCAAGGAACTGCGGATACTATTAAACGTGGACGTCGCGATGCCCTTAAAGGTCGTTTGCTTTTCAACGTCTTGAAAGGCCTCGGCCGTTGTCCGTTCAACCGGTTCTGCCGCGGTCAACTCCCGTGAAAAGTCACGAAAGCTATTAAAACTAATCCGTTTGACGAAGCGTGAAACCGTGGCCGTCGAAACACCGACCGCCGCCGCCAAATCCGAAATTGATTGGGCCGCCGTTTTTACGGGGTCCTTGATAATATAATCCGCAATCTTACGGTCCGTTACGCTTAAATTCGGGTAATACGACCGAATAAGTGTCAAAACCCGATTACGATGTGTGGGTGCTTGTGTGGACACGTTTCGCCACCTCCATGACCAAATTTTACCACAGTTTGCAAAAACGCCCTAGGTTTGTCATTGCAACCGTTATCAAAGATGTTTACACTATTATTATTGAATTCGAGAAAGGACACCGCTATGACACAAATTCTTACCGTCGACATTGGCACCACTAGTACCAAAGTCGTTTTATACGATCAAACCGGCCAAGTGGTTGCCAGCGCCAACCACGGCTACCCCCTATACCAAGATCAACCAGGAATGGCTGAAGAAGACCCCGCCGACATTTATCAAGCCGTTATCGCTGGCATTCAAGAAGTCGCGCAATTTCAAGACTCGATTGCCGGCATCAGCTTTTCGGCCGCCATGCACAGCTTAATTTTACTAGACAATCAGTATCAACCTATCAGCCGGATGTATACCTGGGCCGATAACCGGGCTAGTCGCGCCGCCGATGACTTACGGGCCCGCCCCGATGCGCACGCGTTATACTCACGGACCGGAACCCCGTTGCATCCCATGACACCCTTGTCCAAATTGCGCTGGCTCGCGCACGACCAACCGGCTTTACACCACGCGACAAGGTGGTTCGTCGACATCAAGGCCTACATTTTATACCGGTTAACTGGCCAACTAGTGACCGACTATTCCATCGCTAACGCTTCGGGTCTCTTTAACCTGCATACGTTCCAGTGGGACGATCAGGCCTTAGAATTGGCCCACGTCAAAGCTGACCAGTTGCCCCAATTAGTCGATACGACTGCCCAAGTTACTGGGATGACGACTGCGACCGCCGATATGCTCGGTTTAGCAACCAGTGTCCCACTAATTGCCGGAGCTAGTGATGGTTGCCTTTCAAACCTCGGGCTAAACGCCATTCGTCCCGGGCAGGCCGCGCTGACGATTGGCACATCGGGCGCGATTCGCGTCATCAGTGATCAACCCCAGCTCGACCCCCAAGGACGGCTCTTCTGTTATTACTTAGCTCCCAGCGCGTGGGTCATTGGTGGCCCCGCCAACAACGGAGGTAACGTCTTGGCCTGGGTTCACGATACCCTGTTTAAAGACGTTCAACCGCCAGTCACCTTAGAACAACTCAGCGCCGCGGTCACTCGAGTACCAGCTGGAAGCCACGGGCTATTGATGCATCCCTACCTCAACGGCGAACGTGCCCCACTCTGGGATGCAAATGCCCGGGGCGCGTTCTTCGGGCTCACCGCGCAACATACCCGGGTGGATATGACCCGCGCGGCGCTTGAAGGAATCGCCTTCAACCTCGCCCATATCGCCCAAATGGTTCAAGCTCTGACCGGTCCATTCACCAGCCTACAAGCCGCCGGTGGCTTTGCTAAATCACCCGTTTGGCAACAAATTGTGGCCGATATTTTTAACGCCCCCGTCGGGATTCCTAAAAACGTGGAAAGCTCCTGTTTCGGTGCCGCCGTCTTAGGAATGGTCAGCTTAGGCTTGTTACCTAACTTAGAAGCCGTTAGTGACCTCGTTGAGAATGACGCACCTCGGCAGCCAATTGCCGCCAACGTGGCCGTCTACCAACGACTCTATCCGCTATACGAACAATTAGCACAAGCCTATCAACCTTTATTTAAACAACTGGCCGATTTCAAATAATGATAGTTTGTTAAATTGAGACATCCAAAAAAGTCCAAGCGCTAACCCCATCAGGTTACCGCTTGGATTTTTCTATTTTAATTTCCAACTTACTATTCCGAATTAGTCGTCGTAGTATTAAACTTACTATTCCGAATTAGTCGTCGTAGTATTAATTAAAGTCCGGCTGCGCTTAGGTTTCTTATCCAACATGTATTGCCGAATCAACGTCACAATTTGCTGATTTTGTGGCAGGCTTGAATGTTGCGCATTATTGCCCGTCACGGTAATTTCAGTGTAGTGTTTAACCTGTCCCTGATAAACGTACTTGCCCGCTTCGACGCTGCGCGCAGGAACTAACCCATCCGTATCGTAGTTCTCCGTCCCGGCAACCGAATAGACCGTTGCGTTTTTGGGAAGCTTATCACGATATTTAATAAAATCAGCTAGCATTTGGGTCTTATGATCAAGATTGGCTTCCGAGAAGTTGTACGGTGACCCAATCGTCATGATTCGTTTGACCTTAATGTCCGTCCGATTAAAGTAATGCTCAAAGAAATACGTATAGATCAGACCACCGTTAGAATGGCCAATCGCTTTAAAATTATTGAACTGATACTTACTCGTTAACTGCTTAAAGGCCAGGGAGAACCAACGAGCTTGCTTCTTAATATTATCGTAACCGTCCTTGTTATTTTCAAACCCCACCACGATGACCGGTTCGTTATCACGAGGGCGCAACGTCCCCGTCATCGTGATTTGATCATTTTTTTTGACCGTTAATTTAATGAGACTGTGTTTCCGTTTATCCGCCTTGTTCAACTGAGTAACCAACGTATCAAACCGGTTTTGGCTCGCACTACTCCCCGGAATCATGATGATGGGAGACATTGGCGAATCGTGCCGACCAGTCATCGCCGTCACGTTGGCACGCGTCCACCGGTAAGATGGTCCGATTAGCAGGCCTAAGAAGAGGATTCCCAATGCTAAAACGATCAAACTCCGCAGTCGGCGTGACCCACTAGGCTTCTTTGACATGGTCGTTCCCCCCTTTCCGGGCAACTTCCACTTGAGCCGCATTAACGATGGCTTCCGCTAAGTGCATGAACGGTAAATAGATGGCCGTCGAAATAATTAAGCACACGATTCCGATTAACAGGGCAACCACGTTCCCGTTTGTTCCAATAAAAGCAATCAACGGGCCCGGCGTCCCAATCGGTACCGGATAGACGACTGGTGGCATCCAGTGAAATGCAATCGCCATAGCCGCGATTCCCATATTGACCACCGGTGCTATAGTGAATGGAATTAGATAGATTGGATTATATAAGACCGGTAACCCGGTTAGGATTGGCCCGTTACTATTAAATAGCGCCGGGAGTAATCCCCACCGTGCCACGACATGATAATTATGATTATTACTACTAATAAAAATTGCAATGACTAGTGCTAAAAGCATCCCGGTGCCACCAAAAGTCCCAAACGCGTGGTACAAGGTATCGGCCGTAAACGGGTACGGGACGTTATAAGCTGAATGATGGGCTAAAGCGTAATTCAGATTTGTGTTCATCGCGGGTGTATTGGACGTTAATTGTTGATACGGCCCAAACAGCCCTAAAATTTCCAAGAACAACGTCAACATGGATATGTCCAAAGTAAGCCAAACGCTATGGCTGGTCGTTGCAAATTTCTGAAATGCTTCCCAAGTTTCTTCAGAGTAACTCGCGACCATCAGCCAGTGCACACCTAAGCTAGCCACAACGGCGAGTAAAAACACAATCAGCATTGGCAGTAACGAACCAAACGTGCGTTGCAAGATTTGCGTCGTGTGCGGGGCTTGGGGTTCGTCGCCAGGTTTGCCGAACCACTTGAAGCATAGTCCGGTTATGCCACCCGTAATCAGCGCGCCTGTAAGTCCATTGGTCCCTAACATTAGCGCGTTAAAGATTCCTAGCTGCGCCTGATTCGTATACTGATAAGCCATAATGAGTAAGGCGACAGCCCCCGTCAGCCCGGCCAGCTGTTCATCACGATTATGTAGTTTAGCCAAGTATTTCGCTGCCCCGTACGCCGCAATGACGGCGACACTATTCAGTGTCAGGTTAGTCAAATTGTCGAACGGATAGTGTAAGTATTTATAATACGGGACCCACTTGGATAAATGGAAAACACTCGCAAAGAACCCTTGCTTCGTTAGCACCGTTGACTGAATGATCTGACTAAACGTCCCAATCAAAATAAACGGGAACGTCAGCATCAACGTTCGCTGAATCACCCGGTAAAAGTTTGTTTTCCGTAACTTTAATAGTGTCGGTACCATTCGTTGAATCACCCGTTGTTCACTAATCCCCACGCTGTCCATCCCCCTTCAGTGACTTCTTTGGTCTAATTATACGGCTATCTCTAAGTTTAGGACTACCAAACTCGTCTATAAATTTTATTGTCTTAAAGCTAACAAGGTTTAACCCATTTAAAAAAGCCACTCTGACTAGTATGACGCCATCATTCGCTTTGATTGTTGTATCAACATCCTACTGAAATTTCGTTACTTATACTCTAGTCCGGTTGGCGCTAATAACATACGGTCGCGGGACCGGGCCTAGCCTGAGGAGCGGTCTAGCCCCTCGCCCAGAGCACTTGCAAAAACCGCAATTGTTCTGGACCGTTCGTGGTGTAAGGACCGAAAAAACGCCGGTCCCAACACCACCTTCACGACCGATGCTATCAGCGCCAGCCTCCGAATATCCGACAACAATAACAATAAATAAAGCTATTTTCAGCTTCGTCGGGCAGCCTTGGTTTGCTGTGTCAGCAAGATTAGCAGATGATTTTTTTGCTAATCTTGCTGGGCGATTCAAAGACGCGGGGTTCGGCTTTGAATCGAGGCCCCAGACCGCGCCATGGCTGGGACCGTCCCCCACAGCTACACCAAGGCTGCCCGACGAAGCAACTAATTTAAGAGTAACGATCATTACAACGTTAGTGCCAATCTTTATTGAGTCAAAAGCAGTCCCTTGTATGCAAGATTTCATACAAAGGACTGCTTTAATGTGTTTTAAATTTTTATGCTAACCGCCGGCGCTTAACTTAATCGAATCGTTCCTGATGTCGTCCGGCCCTTGATCGTATAAGTTCCGGTAATGCCGACTTGTCCGGCTTGATAGCCATCCGCAAAGTGCGTTGCCGACCCATTTTTTGGTGCGGTAATCCGGCCACTCTGCGCCTCTAATTCATAAGCATAGCTGGCGTCACTCGGCACCCCAACTTTAATACTGCCACTCTTCGCGTTGAGGTTAATGTCACCGGCAATGTTGGCAAATGCCAGCTTCAAGCTCCCCGACTTCACTGACCAGCTACCGCCACCATTCAAGGCGTCACCGGTAACCGTTCCGCTGGTGGCACTGATCGTAAACTGCCCAGCCGTAACGGCGTGCATTCGAATCCGACCACTTTTAACCAGCATCCCGAGTTGGTTCGTCACTTGGACCCCATTCAGGTCACAACTCCCAGAAGTTACATCGGCGCTAAACGCTTGACTACCAACTTCAGCGACCCGAGCGCCACCGCTGATGACTTGTAAGTTGACCGTATCCAAGTACGACAAGCCAGCAACTAAAACACTCCCAGAACGGCTAGTTACCGCAACGTTGCCCATAAAACTGACCGGAACGTGAATTTGAACATGAACGCGCAGGGGAATTAAAAACGGGACCTTTCCTTGGGTCACTTTCAATTCTTTTTCGTTCTGACTGACTTGCGCCTGATAAGCCGTATTATTATGATTCATGTATTCCCGCACAATCACTTCATCGGTATCCCCTTGGGTAGGTAAAATTTTAACCCGTGCCGATTTATAGTGGATGGCCAAACTTGTAATCGTCTTGGCATCAAAACGCTGTTCGTTCACAAGCGGCAAGTTTTCTGTATATTCACCAGCTAAGTTGAGTGGAGTAGCGGGCATCTTAAATTCAGGTTGCGCCTGGGCGTCACCGTTCAAATTAATGCCATCTTCGTTGAAGGTCCAACTCCCAAGTTTCAAGCCGTGGCTATCCGCCTTAATGGCCCCATCATTAATGGAGACCCCTTCAGAATCAGCTTTAAACGCCCGGCCGCCCTTCACGTAAACACCATCATTATTAATATTGAGCGTCTCACCATCGTCGACCCGAATGCCATCATCGTCCATAACCACGTGGTGACCCCGAATCGTTTTGGTCGTGCCGTTTTCGGCGTTGATCTGACGAATTAATTCATTAATATCCCCAAAATCACTAAACGCTTCCGCAACGGCTTCTTCAGGGGCTAAACCGGCTTGTTGCTTATCCGCAGCCGCTTCATTTAAATCACTAGTTAGTTCCGCCTTGAGCTCAACCAATGCTGGTGTTTGTGGCTGATCTTTAAAATAACTATTTAGTCGCATTGCGACCAGTTGTTCAGTTTTTGCTGACATGCGCGTCAATCCTTCCTAATATTAATTCATCAATAACTTGCTTTGCAAAATTCCATTCGGTCACGTTTTGAGCCAACGTGGCGCGTCCCTGAGTGGTGATCTGGTAATATTTTCGCCGACCGCCCTGGGTCTCGTTTCCCCAGTAACTGGTAATATCGCCATTCTTTTCTAACCGTCGAAACACGGTGTAGAGCGTCGCTTCATTAATGTCGTAAGCTTCCTGGCTCAGCCTTTTAATCGTCTTAGCAATTTCGTAGCCATAACTGTCCCCCTGGCTTAAAATATTTAGCACAATCGTGGTCGTGTGCCCGCGAATCGTATCTTTGGAAATTTCGGGTTTCATAGTCAACTTCCTTTCAATACTACTTTGTGTCACATAGTAATTTGATGAGAATAATATAGCATCAATTACTATGTGTGTCAAAGTAATTGTTTTAAAAAAACAGCAACAAAAAAACGCCCAAGGAACTCTTGAGCGCACAACCTAACTTATTATTGATTTGATAGTAGTGGTCAACGCCACCGAATCTTACTTAAAACCCGTTTGCCTAACCCATTTTGGAGTAGGACGAAGACCGGGTAAGCACTGATGACAAGTGGCAGGTAAATCCAAGCCAGTGACCAGTGCCAGAGACTCACAAGTGAGAAGATTTGTCCGCCAAACAGAAAGACGAGTAAGAACAAACTTGCCATCAAGACGACCAGTCCAATTTTAAATCGGTTCAGCGGCCGAGCCGCAATCAGTAGCGCATTTAAACTAATAATTCCCGTCATCAGGACACTCAACGTCGACGTGGTTGCAAAGTTCAGCTGGAATTTACTTCCGAGTAACATGATCGTCAAAATGTAGCCCACCACACAAATCGCGGACGGTACCGCAATTTCCATGACTTGCTTCATAAAGCGTCCCGTGATTCGCGTGTAGTCCGGTGCTAGCGCCAAGAAGAATGTCGGAATCCCCACCATCAGCGTTGAAATTGGCGTCAACTGGATCGGTTCAAACGGATAGCTGTGACTCATAAAGATAAAGATCAGCGTTAGTGCCGCCGAATACATCGTTTTAATCAGGTACAGCGCGGCGACCCGTTCAATATTGTTAATCACCCGCCGCCCCTCATTTAGGACCTGCACCATGGCGTCAAAGTTCGATTCAATCAAGACAAAGTCCGCTAAGCTCTTCGTCGCTTCGCTCCCAGTCGCCATGGCAATACTGCAATCAGCCTGCTTTAAGGCTAACAAGTCGTTCACCCCGTCACCAGTCATTGCAACCGTGTGACCAGCCGCCTGGTACGCCTTGATCAAAGATTCCTTCTGTTGCGGCGTCACCCGACCAAAGACGTTGTAATCTGCCACGAGCTGATCAAAATCCGGCGTCGACCCAACTTGGCTCATGTCGACTAATTGGTCCGCGCCCGCAATTCCAGCCCGCTTGGCAATACTAGCGACCGTGACCGGGTTATCACCCGAGATCACCTTTAACGCAACGTCCTGATTCGCAAAAAAACCAAACGTCTCTTTTGCCCGGGGACGTAATTCATCCGTGATTAAAATTAGTCCGACTGCTTGGGGTTCACTTGGCTTCGGCGTCGTTAACGCCTTAACTTGGGCAAATAGTAACACCCGATAACCTTGTTTAGCCAGGGTTTGAATATGAGTTTGTAAATCTGTCGGAACCGTTTCATAAATGAACTCCGGTGCCCCCATGACGTAGGACTGACCGTTAAACTGCGCCCCACTCCACTTACGGGCGGACGAAAACGGTAATACCGCGTCTGCGTGTACGGTGGGCGTCCCAAACGCTTCTTTGATGGCTTGCGCCGTTTCATTATCATCATCAATCGCCGTAACTAGTTCCGCTAACCGGGCTTCAGCGATTTTGGCTGGGACTTGGCCCCAAGGTTCTAACCGGTCAAACTTCAATTGACCGCTAGTAATGGTCCCCGTTTTATCTAAGCATAGCGTATCGACCCGCGCCAACGCTTCAATGGCTGGCAGTTCCCGGACCAGTACTTGGTGTCGCCCTAAGGTGAACGCCCCAGCCGCTAACGCTACGGATGTCAATAGGACCAACCCTTCTGGAATCATCCCCACCATTGCAGCAACCGTTCCTAAAATGGCCCGGTTTTGTGACTCACCCCGCAACAACGTGGAAATAAACAAGCCCGCGCCCAACGGAATGATCGTAATCGTCAAAATTTTAATAATCCGGTTAATAATTGTAAGAAGTTGGCTCGGCGTCCGGTGCTTCTGCTTAGCCGCTTTCGCCATTTGCTTAATGAAACTCCCGTGGCCAACTTCAGTCGCTTGCACAACACCGTGGCCACCGAGAATCACACTCCCAGATATCATCATGTCGCCCGGTCCCTTAATGACCGGATCCGCTTCACCAGTGATTTGGGATTCGTCGACTTCGAGGCCCTCAGTTGTCCGAACCACCCCGTCCACCGGTAGTTGGTCGCCACGCGTGACCATGATAAGGTCATCTTGAACCACCGCGTCCTGCGCGTAATCCCCAACCTGACCATCCCGGCAAATATGAATTTTTGCCGCTGACAGGAGTGACAATTTATCAACTTGCCGTTTTGCCCGGATTTCTTGGAAAATTCCAATGGCCGTGTTCATGATCACGACAAATAAAAACAGGATATTCTTATAGCTCCCCGTCAGTAAAACCAGTCCGGCCAACACGACGTTGATCAAATTAAAGAGCGTCAGGAGGTTATCGCGGAAAATCTGTTTAACGGAACGTGTTAACGGTGGTAACGGCTCATTTTTAAGGCCCGCTGCCACCCGTTTTTTAACTTCATCGGTGGTTAAGCCCAATTTAATTGGTGGTAAATAACGGTCTGACATGTCGCGCCCCCTCAGTATTAATCTATTTTTATTGTAAACGATTTTAACGGAAAATTACCGCAATTTCACTTGAATTCGTTCACTTTTAGTAAAAACTAAGTAATTCTATTAGCACACCCCAATTGTTTAGGTCTTAATTAGTCAAAACGAGCACGTCCGGGAGAGAACACAAAAAAGCCGTTCAGAAATCATCCTGAACGGTTTTGTCTATTATTATGGTTGAAACGTGGGCCAAAAGGCAGTTTATTCCGCTTTTGGACCACTCCTCACTTATTTTTCTGCTGGCAAATGCGTTTGGTCAATGGCCAACTGCATCGTCTTCGTAAACCGGCTGTCTAATTCAGCCTTGGACATCGTAAAGAAGCCCCCGATTTCTTGAATGATAAAGCCAAACAAGGTCGACCGGTACAACGTGTTTTCGACCCGCGCCGCATCATTCAACTGTAAAGGTGTGAACATAGCCTGGTACAAGTTAACCATCGCTGCCCGTGTCCGCGGAATCTTTAAATTGTCATTTAAATCTAGCAAAACTGGTGCTAGTCCCCGATGGTTCAGACAAGCTGAACGAAATTCCTGTGCAAAGGCCATTAAGGCGTCATCCCCGGTGACGTCCGCAATTTTTTCGGTCAACTGATCCTTTACCGTTTGGACAAATTGGAGCCCCACCTGATCTAACAAGTCACTTAAACTATCAACATAATTATAAATAGATTGTGGTCGCACATCTAAAACGAGTGCTAAATCACGGATTGTTAACCCGGTAATTCCCTTAGTCTCAATTAACTGATTCGCTGTGGCAAGAACTTTAGCTTGCGTTAGTGTTCTTCTCTTTACCATACTTCTCCCCCGTTTTTAAATTTATACGATTATTATTATAACTCAAAAACAAACTAGATTTTTTAGAAAACGGCATGAAACAGTTTAAATAAAATATAAAAAGGATTATAATTTCCACTAAGCTGATTGAATCAGTTTAATTTTAACTTATATTGGAGTGCTATTCAAATGGTTGATACCAACGGCAAGCACTACAGCCAACTTGCACTGACGCTCACCCTCGTTTTAGGGACGTTTTGTACTGCGCTAACGACGAACATGCTCGTTACCGCTTATCCAACATTGATGAAGACCTTTTCCATTTCGAGTGCCACCGTCCAGTGGCTAACCACCGGATCGTTACTCGTGATGGGAATCATGATTCCCGTCAGTGCCTGGCTGCTCAATAACTTTAGCCTGCGTTTGATTTATATTGCTGCTTTAAGCTGTTTTCTGATTGGATTACTCGTCAGTTATACCGCGCCCAACTTCCAACTTATTTTAGCTGGTCGGCTAATTCAAGCCGTCGGGATTGGGATTACTTTTCCAACGATTCAAACCGTTCTACTCGTCATCTACCCACCCGAAAAACGGGGCACGATGATGGGGCTTGGCGGCATCGTGATTGGCCTCGCCCCGGCACTTGGGCCCACCGTTTCAGGTTGGATTTTAGATAATGCTAACTGGCGTGACCTATTTGGGATGATGTTACCACCAGTCGCAATCGTCTTATTAATTGCCCTTTTTACAGTGAAACCCGTCATTCCACTGAAAAAATCACCCATTGATGCCTGGGCAATCGTTCTTTCAACAACGGGATTCGGAAGCTTACTGTACGGTTTTTCATCGGTCGGCGAACACGGCTGGTCTTCGCCACTGGTCATTATTAGTTTAATTATCGGTCTCGTTTTTATTGCCGGTTTCGTTTGGCGCGAGTGGCCACAATCACAGCCACTGTTAAACATTCGGCTACTTAAGATTCCATCCTTTACCATCGCGTCCATGATTACAGCCCTGGCCAACACAGCAATGATTGGAATTCAAGTAGTCTTACCGATGTACTTGCAAAACGTGCGCGGACTCACGCCCCTCGAATCCGGGCTCATGATTTTACCAGGCGCGCTACTCTACGGCGTTATCAGTCTCATTAGCGGTCGCGCTTACGATTCAATTGGTGGGCGCCGGTTAGCGCTAATGGGAACCTTCCTACTGACTTTAGGAACGTTACCGTTCGCCATGTTAACCCGCCAGACACCGTATCCGACCATCATCATGGAATACGTCGTGCTCATGAGCGGGGTCGCACTCGTTGCCATGCCGCTGACCGCTGCAAGTTCAATCGACCTGCGGGGCATTCAGCTCAGTCACGGAACGGCAATCAACAGTACGATGCGTCAAATCATGACTTCCATGGGGACCGCGGTTCTCGGTAGCGTTTTGACAAACGTTGCCAGCAGTGCGCAACCCGCAAAACACTTACTGACGACCGCACCACTGGCTTACCAAAATGCGGCTTACAACGCCGCCATGCGCGGTTTTCACGCCGCTTTCCTAGTCGCAACGGTCTTGGGGGTCGTTGCAATGGTGTTCGCGGTATTCGTTAAGCGCACGCCTAAGGGAGGTCAGCCGGTATGATTTTAATTATTTTAGGATTGAGCTTAATTGGTTTTATCGTCGGCTTTCTAGCGATGCCTAGTCACCGATTGCAATGGCTGGTTGGGGGACTTAGCCTAATTGTGATGGTGACGGCCGCTACCCTAATGATTGGTAACGATACGTGGCACTGGGGCATGCGTCAAAGTACAACGACTCAGACGACCACGTTACAGTCGAGTGCCGCTAACCCATACGCCTCACTGTTGTTATACACCCCAGTGCGTCATGCTAAGACTGAAAAAGTCTACGTGTACCGCGCCCCGGGACAAGCTAAACTTCACCACTCAGCGGCCCGCTTAACCACAACTAACCGGGTCACCCGGACAACTAGTCAGACGGCAAAGCTGGTCAACCAGCAACGTCGTTGGACGTATCAGAATCAATTTTGGCGCTGGCTATTTAGCTGGACAGGACATCACAATCAGTTGGTCAAGGAGACAAACACCTTTGAGTTACCCTCGTCCTGGCAAATTCTCAGCGTCACACAAGCCAAGTGGCTAGCCAAACGCGCCCAACAGCTTGAGGCTAAAAGTAAAACCGCCACAACTAAAGCCGTCACTAACCAAGTCAAAGCGGCCAAAATGGCGAACCCACAGATGAGTAAGGCCGCAACGGCTGCCCTCGTTAAAAAGGTCAAAGCCGCGGCTAAAAAGCAAGCGGCTAAGCAGGCCCAGACGGCTTTACCAAAGCTATTGAAACAGGCTCGGCACCAATCAATTTACGATTAGTTCAAAAAACGTTCTAGGATAACTACCCGCTTGATTGGGTGATCGTCCTGAACGTTTTTTTGGTATTATCATTATTTTTATTAAGATATTAGGCCTTAGCGGGCGTATGATAAAAGTAATCAATCTGAGTTACGGAGGAAAATACTTTGGCAGAATTAACCTTTAAAGATAAAAAAATTGATTTCAACCGGTTAGTCACATTTGGTTTTCAAGCATCAGGAACTAGCTATACTTATCAAACGCCAATTGTTGATGACCAGTTCTTACTCACCATTACGGCCACTAAACCTAACCAGCTCACAACTCACGTGACCGATATGAACACCAATGAGGAATACGTGTTACACCTGACACCCCAAGCTCACGGAAAATTCGTGGGTAAAGTGGCGACCGCCTACCAGCAAGTCCTTGATCAAATTGAAGCGGATTGCATGGATAACAACGTTTTTCAAGGTGCCCAGGTCCAAGCGGTCATGACCCACGTTGAGCAAACCTATGGCGATCAACTGGAATTTTTATGGAAAAAGTTTCCTAAAAATGCCGTTTGGCGGCGAGCCGACACCCATAAGTGGTACGCCGCTTTGCTGACCGTTCAGCGTCAAAAATTGGGGCTAGATGGTGCTGAAGAAGTCACGGTACTCGACATGCGGGCACAGCCAGAGGTCGTTGAACAGCTGGTTGATAACGTCACTTATTTCCCGGGTTACCATATGAACAAACGCAACTGGATCACCATTATTTTAGACGGCTCAGTCCCGATGCCCACCATCGTCGACCGACTCCAAGCTAGCTATCAGTTAGCTAAATAGTGGTACATGACAATCAAACAAGCAGCGACGCATTTTTGATCAGCAAAGATGCGTCGCTGCTTGTTTGTTTAGCTATATTTAAACCGTTTGGAGCTGATATTGCAACCGGACTAAATCAGAAGCCCCTTTGCTGGTGAACTGTTCATCCAAATTCATCTGCCAAAGCTGATCATTGATTTTTAGCTGCTCTTTTTGAATATATTCGGCTAAGATCTGTAAGGAAATACAAATATTTTTCATGTCATTAGTTGTGTCGATTGACACGTATTTGCCGGCGGGCTTTTGCAATAGCGGCAAGTCGCCGGTATCCGTGCGGGCATCGACCGCCTTTAAAATACAAAAAGACGCCGTGGGGTAGTCGTTTGCCTCGCTCTGCGGTAACTGCGTCAAAAAGCCGGAATCCTGCTGGTTAACTAATTTGAGCTTCCCTAGTTGCGCATAAAAGTCGGCATAAATTTCAGCGACTTCCGCTTCGGTGCAGGCAACCGACTGCCGGGAACGGCAAAATTGAGTAGCCGGGACGGTAGTGACAAACGGCTGATTTTTAGTGATGATTTCGGTTGGTACCGCTTGATCAAACCGGGTCTGGAGTGTCGTCTTAAGCAAGCTTAAATTGTCGATTTGATCATCGATTTTTGCTAAAACGGCTTTCAAATCAGTATCTAGTGACTTGGCCTGCTTGTCGTTATTCAATTGTTGGATTTCAGCGATGGACAGACCTAACCGCCGTAATTCCAAAATAAAAGTTAATTCATAAAGCTGGTCGTAATCGTAATAGCGGTAACCATTTTCGGCCACGTGCTTGGGCTGAAACAGTCCCTTTTGGTCATAGAAGATTAAGGTCCGGCGCGTCGTCCCCGCTAATTGTGCGAATTTCTGAATCGTTAACATCAAAACACCTCGACTTAAAACTTGACTGTAACGTTACGTCATACTCTATACTTAGTTTATTGAAAAAACAAAAATAATTGGAGGATGAATTTTATGCGAGCAGTTGTTATTGATACACCCGGAGATCCAGACGTGATGCACTTAGTTGAACGCCCAATTCCAGAGGCCACCGCGGACCAATCCGTCATGCGGATTCACGCGTTTGGGGTCCACCGTTACGAAGCGTTGACCCGGGCCGGTGGTTCGCCATCAGTGAAATTTCCACGGGTCATTGGCGTTGAAGCCGTTGGTGAAATTTATCAAGCATCCAAGAATAGTTCCTTAAAAGTTGGTCAGAAAGTCATGACGATGATGGGCGGTTTTGGCCGTGAAGTCGATGGTAGTTATCAAGACTACGCCTTAGTCGCCGACACCAATTTATATCCGGTTGATTTTGATGGCGACTGGGTCACCTTAGCGCAATACCCAGAAAACTTTTACACGGCGATGGGCGCCATTGATTCCCTGAAATTAAAGTCAGGTCAATCGTTATTGGTTCGCGGCGGCACTAGTGCCGTGGGCTTAGCAGCGATTAAACTTGCCAAGGCCATGGGCTTCACGGTCACCGCAACGACCCGTCGACAAAATCAATTGGATGCCCTAATCGCTAATGGTGCGGACCAATCGGTCTTGGATACTAACAACCAGCTAGTTACGGACGCACAATTTGATGGCATCGTTGACCTAGTCGGGACGGTCACGTTAACAAACTCGATTGCGCACCTCAATCCAGGTGGCGGCGTTTCACTAATTGGCTTGTTGGCCGGAGAATGGATTGTTAAGAACTTCAACCCGTTCACCTTGGCGGGCAAATTTTTGACCGGCTTTGATTCAACGGACGTCAAACAATCCCTAATCGATGAGATGTTTAAATTAATCAATCAAAATCACTTATCAATTCCAATCGCCAAGGTCTTTAAACTTGAAGACATCGTGGCGTCACACAAGTACGTGATGGCTAGCCGTGAATTAGGGCAAGTCATTGTCGACAATGACTGAAAAGGAACTGATTCAATTAGTTCTCGACCACACGGATGGTGAACTGGGCTTTCCCTTTAATCGTCCCGGCCAAAAGTCGACCGTCATTTTTTCCGTCATCAAGCACCGTAGTAATCATAAAATCATTGCCATGGTGTACACCCAGACTGACCAAGTCCTGATTGACGTTAAATTGACGCCGGCTCAAAATGACGAACTCCGCCTATCAGCGGGTGTCGAACCCGGCTACCATCTGAATAACCGGTACTGGACCACGATTAAAGTAAATGACACCGTCGTCTCACCCACGGAGCTAACCAATATCATTCTGGAAAGTGCCCGGTTAACAAATTAATCCGCTTCGTCAGTCAGAATCGGTGTGCTGTTAGGGACGGCCCCAGCCAAAGTTCGGTCTGGGCCCTCACTTCAAAGCCGCCAGCCCACGTCTTTGAAGCGCCCCGCAAGATTAGTCGGCCAAAATCACCGGCTAATCTTGCCGCCACTGCACACCGGTTCTGACTGACTTCGCTAAACTTTGCTTTACTATTAAGAATGGCTATTCTCAATCATTAAATATTCTGACTAGCTACTAACTGTTTAATTTTTATTAGTCTGAGTATCAACACAATGGACTGTTATTACTGTCAGATACTCGGAGGTTGGCGCTGATAACATCGGTCGTGAAGGTGGTATTTGGCCGGTGATTTTCGGCCAAATACCACGGACGGTCCGGGACACTTGCAAAAGGCGCAAGTGTCCCGGGCGAGGGACTAGACCGCTCCCCAGGCTAGGCCCGGTCCCACGACCGCATGTCATCAGCACCGACCGGAAAATATAAAAAACGTTTCCAAACCAAAATCAGCTCAAACTTGCAAACGCAAGTCTGAGCTGATTTTATTATCTTAAATTACTTGAACGCTTACTTGCGCGTCAAGACCGTCACACATTCGATGTGTGGGGTTTGTGGAAATTGGTCGACGGGTTGAACCGGCGCACTGATTTCGTAGCCGTATTCGCCAAAGCGTTGCACGTCACGAACTAAGGTTGATGGGTTACAGCTAATGTAAACCACCTTCTTAGGCGCCATTTCACCAGTACTCTTGATGAATTCAGCGTCTAAACCCTTACGTGGTGGATCAACAACCACAACGTCCGGTTTGATGCCTTCTTCTTGCCACTTAGCCATAACATCTTCAGCACTTCCGAGCACAAACTTCGCGTTCGTAATACCGTTCTTGTTGGCGTTTTGCTTGGCATTTTCAATGGCAGCTGGCACAATTTCAACACCATAAACTTGCTTAGCGTGTTGCGCCATCGTTAATGAAATCGTCCCAATCCCAGAATAGGCATCGATTACGGTTTCATTACCCGTAAGTCCAGCTTGGTCAATGGCTAATTGATAAAGCTTTTCCGTTTGTTGTGGGTTCACTTGGTAGAAAGACTGTGCCGAAACGGCAAACGTTAAGCCCAGTAATTGATCATCAATGGTTGACTTACCTGCCAACACGTTGTTATCAGGCCCTAGGATGACGTTAGTCTTCTTTTGGTTGATGTTTTGAACCACACTAACGACTTCTGGTAATGCCGCTTGAATCTCTTGTACGACCACGTCAGCCATTGGCAAGTGCTTCGTCCGTGTGACAATGACAACCATCATTTCGTGGCTGTAGTAACCGCGGCGGACCATGATTGTCCGAATCGTTCCGCTATGGTGGAATTCATCGTAGGCTGCTTCGTGATACTTCCGTAAAATATCGCGGATAACCACGATGGCCTTGTCGATTTCAGGATCTTGAATGTAATAGTCTTCAATTGGCATCAATTGGTGACTGTTCTTCTTGTAAAAACCAGTCGTTAATTTGCCTTGAACTTGGCGGACAGGAACTTGCGCCTTGTTTCGGTATTGCGTTGGATTTTCCATCCCAATGGTTGGCAAAACTTCCACGTCATCCATGTGAACTTTCGCAAATAATTCAGCGACTTGGTGTTGCTTGAACTTTAATTGTTCGCTGTATTCTAAATGTTGTAATGGTGCAATCCCGGTCTGACGATAAACCCGTCCCTTGGGGTTAACCCGGTGAGGACTCACTTGGTTAATCTTGACCACGTCACCAAACGCAAAGTTCTTGGTTGTTTTCGTGACTTTGACCGTGATTTTTTCTTCGGGCAAGGCGTTTTCGATGAAGATTGGGTAGTTATCTACCTTGGCAACCCCCATGCCTTGATACGTTAAATCAATGATGGTGACATCGAGTTCTTCACCATTGTGTACTGGTAAATTAGTTTTCATTGGTCCCTCATTTTTCTTTCTTTTGGCTAATGGTTTTGCCAATTAGGTTAAATTTGTCTTCCGGTGCGGTCATACCCGCACCCGTTTGTTAAAAAAATTACCGTTCCCCATTTTAAAGGTAAACGGTAATTTAAGCAAGTTATTCAGATTTTGATTCAGTTTCAGCGTCCGTTTTTGGCAACTGATCGACCGCTGACACAAAATGACGTTCCGCATCTTCAATCTCGGGATCCGTAATGGCATCGTCTGGAATCCGATCGGTATCCGCAAACATTTCAATGTGTTGCTTCAAGTTTCTAAACGTCATCGGTGCGTCGCCACCATATTCCCCGTCAATGTTGATCATTAACCGGTCCTTAGGTGACTTGGCAACCACTTTGTGCGTCTTAACGTAAATAATGCTTGGGTCATTGATGTGCTTACCACCATTGAGCACTAAGGTCATCAGGTGTAGCATCTTTGCCAAATTCCCAGTCTTCACGATAATCATGGTAAATTTACCATCATCCAGTGAGGCGTCCGGAACTAATTGTTCAAAACCACCCACCGAATTCGTTAACGCTAGGAAAAACATCGATGCCTTCCCCGTAAAGTGGCCCCCATCATACTTTAAGTCCATTTCAACGGGTTTCACCCGTGGCAGTAACTCGGCACCCTTGGCCAAGTACGCCGCGTACCCAAAAATTGACTTTAACTGTGATGGGACGTCGTAGGTCAGTTCAGTCAACAAACCACCAGCCGCAATGTTAATAAAGTATTGCTCACCGGCTTGGCCGATATCCATCTTGACCGTCTGATTTTTTAAGACTACTTTGGCCGCCGCAACTGGATCTTCACGGGGAATCCGTAAGGCCCGCGCATAGTCATTGGTCGTCCCCGCCGGTATGATGGCCATCTTAGGCCGCCGCTTTAACCCGGCTAAGCCGTTGACAACTTGATTGATGGTCCCATCACCACCAGCTGCAATGATCAATTCAAACCCATCCTTAGCACACCGACGCGCTTCGTCAGCTGCCGAGTTCGGTGTCGCTGTGGTTGCAAACGCACTGGTCTCGTAGCCAGCTTGTTCAAAAATGCCAAGAATTTCCACCAGGTCGTGCGCTAATGCTTCACGTCCTGACGTTGGGTTATAGATAAGTCGTGCCCGTTTACGCATGTTTCTTTCCTCCGAATACACAGTGTTTGCCGTTTAAGCCGTTATACATCATCACTTTTACACCGGCTTGTGACAAACGCGACCCTGTTCAGCACCAAACCGGCCCCATGCTAAAAGCCGCATGTGACCGGTTCGCTTAATCGTCAGTGTCGTCACCTAATACTAGGTGTTACCGTGCTTTTAGTGATGTCATCAACAACAGGTTGACCACTTTCGGATTAGCTTGGCCGTGCGTCTGTTTCATGATCTGACCGACCAAGAAACCGACTGCCCGGTCTTTCCCATTCTTAAAGTCATCAATTGATTGTTGGTTGTTATCTAATACACCGTCAATGATTGGTTGTAACTTAGCAGGGTCTGATAATTGAACCAAGCCCTTGTCATTGACCCACTTGACTGGTTCGCTACCAGCCATGATTGCTTTGAAGACTTTCTTCGCGATTTTACTTGAAATCGTTTCATCAGAAATCATCTTAATCATGCCCGCCAAGTGTTCTGGTGTCAAGTCAGTTTGTAACAAACCGACCTTCTTATCGTTCAAGTAGGCGTTAACGTCCCCTTGCAAGTAGTTGGAAGTAAGCTTAGGATCAGCACCCTGTGCAACCGTTGCGTCAAAGAAGTCTGACATTTCCTTAGTCTGCGTCAAAACGCCCGCATCATAAGGGGTCAAGCCGAATTCGTTGATGTAACGTTCCCGCCGTGAGCCTGGCATTTCTGGAATCGTTGCTTGAACTTCTTGAATCCAGTCATCGTCAATATCTAAAGCAGGAATATCTGGTTCTGGGAAGTAACGGTAATCATCGCTACCTTCCTTGACCCGCATTAAGATGGTCTTTCCAGTGGTTTCGTCAAAACGACGCGTTTCTTGTTGAACTTGGCCACCAGACATTAAGACCCGTTGTTGCCGTTGTTCTTCGTATTCCAACGATTTACGGACGTAGTTGAAGGAGTTCAAGTTCTTCATTTCGGTCTTAACACCGTACTTATCGGAACCAGCTGGACGAATTGAAATGTTAACGTCGACCCGCATGGAACCTTCTTCCATCTTAACGTCGGAAACCCCGGTAAATTGAATCCGTTGCCGCAATGCTTCACAGTAAGCGTAAGCTTCTTCTGGTGAGGCGATTTCTGGCTTTGAAACAATTTCAATCAGTGGCGTGCCTTGCCGGTTTAAATCGACGTAGGAATAGTCACTTTCATGGGTGTTCTTCCCGGCATCTTCTTCGATATGCATTTCTTCGATACCGATTTTTTTCTTCTTACCGTCAACTTCGATTTCAATCCAACCATCGTGTGCAATTGGCTTGTCATGTTGCGTAATTTGGTAAGCTTTCGGGTTATCTGGGTAGAAGTAGTTCTTTCGGTCAAAATAAGTGTGGTGTTCAATGTTCGCATGCAAAGCAGTGGCTGCCTTGATACCAGCTTCAACAACACCCTTATTTGGCGTTGGTAATACCCCAGGATAACCCCAATCGATCACGTTCGTGTTGGCGTTTGGTTCGGAACCAAACTGCACGGGTGACGGACTAAAAATTTTGGAATTCGTCTTTAATTCAACGTGGACTTCCAGACCAATCGTAGTTACAAAATTCATTAGTTAGCACCTCCGACTTTAGGGGTTTGCTTATGAACGTCAGTGGCTTGTTCAAAAGCGTAACCTGCTTTATAGAGCGTACTTTCGTCAAACGCCTTCCCAATCAATTGTAAGCCGACTGGTAGACCATCCGCAAAGCCCGCTGGAACTGACATCCCTGGTAATCCAGCTAAGTTAACTGGAATCGTCAAGACATCGTTCATGTACATCGTAATTGGATCGGAGATTTCATCGCCAATCTTGAAAGCTGGCGTTGGGGCAACTGGTCCCATGATCATGTCATAGTCTTCAAAGACCTTATTGAAGTCGTTAATGATCATTGTCCGTACTTGCCCAGCCTTGTGGAAGTACGCGTCGTAGTAACCGGCGGACAATGAGAACGTCCCCAGCATAATCCGGCGCTTAACTTCGTCACCAAAACCTTCAGAACGGCTACGAACATAGACGTCTTCCAAATTCTTAACGTCGTCTGCGCGGAAACCATAACGAATTCCGTCAAACCGTTGTAAGTTTGATGACGCTTCTGAACTAGCAATGATGTAGTAAGCAGAAACACCGTAACGACTATTTGGTAGGGAAACTTCTTCCACCGTTGCGCCTAATTCTTCAAACTTCTTAACGGCGTTGTTGATTACTTCACGGACTTTAGGATCAATCCCTTCGTCCATGTATTCTTTAGGCAACCCAATCTTCATGCCCTTGATATTACCGTCTAATCCGGCCGTAAAATCAGGAACTTCGCGCTTAGAAGACGTGCCATCGTGTTGGTCGTAACCCGCAATCATGTTTAAGGCCGCGGCGTTATCCTTCACCGTCCGCGTCATCGGACCGATTTGGTCTAGTGACGACGCAAAGGCAATTAAGCCCCAACGTGAAACCCGACCGTACGTTGGCTTCATCCCGACAACCCCGTTGAAAGAAGAAGGTTGGCGAATTGAGCCACCGGTATCGGAACCGAAGGCAACTGGGACTTGGCCAGAAGCCACCGCAACGGCTGAACCACCGGATGAGCCACCAGGAACGCGACTAACATCCCAAGGGTTCCGTGTCACTTTAAACGCGGAGTTTTCAGTTGAACCACCCATGGCAAATTCATCCATGTTGTTCTTACCAATGATGACAGCGTCGTTAGCTTCCATCTTTTCAACAACCGTTGCATCGTAAACTGGGACAAAATGTTCCAGCATTTTAGACGCTGCGGTCGTCGTTAAGTCCTTGGTCACAATGTTATCTTTAACGGCAACCGGAATTCCGGCCATGATGTTATCGGGGTTGATCCCCTTAGCATCAATTTCAGCAGCCCGCTTTAAAGCGGCTTCTTCGTTTAAGTTCAAGAAGGCCCCAAGTTGGGGGTCAACTTCCCGTAAGTTTTCAAAAGTGGCTTTAGCGAGTGCTACCGCACTGATTTTTTTTGCGACTAAATCAGCATGTAAGCTGGTCAAATCTTGGTCGAAATAATTCATTATTCGCCGTCCCCACTTTCATCGATAATTGTTGGCACTTTAATTAAGCCATTGGCCGTTTCCGGTGCGTTGTTTAGTAATGCGCGGCGAAGTTGGTCGTCACTCTTTACGGCTTTATCTTCACGTAACGTTGCTTCACGTAACGTGTCATCGCTCAACCGCATCGTTGCGGGAACGTCCGTCGTATCAACTTTGCTTAATTCTTCAAACATTCCAATAATTTTTTCAAGTTGACCCGTAAAAGTCTCAAGTTCATTGGGGGTAAATTCAAGTTTGGCTAACCCCGCAACGTGTTGAACTTGGTCGGCATTAATACGTTCTTCAGCCATCAAATTTCCTTCTTTCTCAGATCTTACTTAATTTAGTTATTCCCTTGATCACTAAATACGTGGGTGTAATAAGAACTCCCCGTAGCGGTTCGAGCTAAGAAGCTTTGGACATCGCCATTGGCACTCTTAACCGTAATTTCAACTGGTACGCCCGATGGTAAGTAACGTTTTGCCGCCGTTGCCAAGTACTGCGTAAAGCTGATAATTTCGGTCTCACTGTAAAATTTCGTCGTGACATTAACGCTGAGCTTACTCAAAGACTTGTCTTTATAATGCGCGTTAGCCGTCACACCTGACAAGTTCGGGAAGAAGTTTTGAACGTGCGACTTGAACGAACTGAAATCAGATTCATCGTTGTTATTCGCACCCGCGTTCTTCGATTCCGAAGTTGCTGGGAAGACGTAATTATTCCAGTTCAATGATTTCCATTTAGCAACTGACGTTGAACCACTCTTAGACACTCCGTAGGCGATCATGTTCCCACCTACTAGACTATCATTTGACGATTGCTTGTAAAGCGCTAAGACGATTGGCACGTCTTTCAACGCAGACTTCTGCCGTAACCGTTGCAAAACAGTGTTGGCGTACTGTTTCCCTTTAGCCGTTAGTTCAGTCGTCGAAATGTTGGTTTCGTAAGTTGCGCCGTATTGGACCTTGGTGTAGTAGTCCACGGAATTCATCCCTAGTCCGATGGTGACCCCACCGAGGCTCAGTTTGCTTCCGTTTTGAATCATGTAATCTTGTTCTTCAAGTTGTTGTAGGTAGATTGGATTCCGCGTATTGGGATCCTTCTTACCGTTATTTTTAGGGTTTAAACCGGTCTTATTATTCTTAGAATAACGACCTAACCAATTTTCAACCGTTGACGAACTAATATATTGCCCTTCTTGGAAGACATATTTATTCGTTGGGAATTGTTTCTTTGAAACGTCTAATAAGCCCATTTCAAAACTCTTTAGGTTCATCACGTTATCATTTTGTGATACGTTAACGCCCCGTGACTTACTCGTCCGGTACTGCCCATTTTTAATGACCCCTTGATAAAAGTCACTGCCGGTCGAGCCCGTCGTCGTGGTCGTTTTCGAACCCGTCGTCGTTGTATTATTGCTGCTTGACCCAAAAGATGAGTTCTTTAAATTACCGCAGGCGGCTAGTGCGATGGCAACAACTGCCACCAAACCGATCGTGCGTATGCGTTTTACATTCACGCTTGCTGATCCTCCCTCATTGTCTCGTCGAACCTAGCTTCATCCCAGACGGGCACGTCAAGCTGTTGTGCTTTTTGCAACTTGCTTCCCGCATCCGTCCCGGCGATAACTAAGTCCGTCTTCTTTGAAACGCTCCCCGTTACCGTGGCACCGTGAGCTTGTAGCCAAGCGGTCGCGTCGCCCCTAGTAAAGCTTTGCAACTTACCAGTTAACACGACCCGCTTGTTGGCAAACCAACTGTCACTGTCTTCGGCAACCGTGGCACTCGGACCTTGATACGTTGTGTTGACATTCACAGCTTGTAATTCCGCAATCAACGTATGCACATCGTCGCTTCCAAAATACTGAACGACCGCGTTTGCAATGATATCGCCCATCGAATCAATCGCGGCGATTTCTTCTTGTCCCGCGGCCATCAAGGCTTCAATGGTCACAAAGTGCTGCGCAATCAAGCGGGCGACTTTCGCACCCACGTGTCGAATACCGAGGCCGAACAATAAACGTTCAAGTGAATTATTGCGACTACGGTCAATCGCTGTCAAGAGATTTTCTGCAGATTTATCTTTTATTTTATCTAAAGTGAGTAACTGATCCTTTGTTAAACGATATAACCCGGCAACGTCAGTCACGAGGTGGTTTTGATAAAGTTGGGCAATGATCCGTGGCCCCAACCCATCAATGTTCATCGCGTTTCTAGACGCAAAGTGGACTAAGCCTTCTTGGACTTGCGCCGGACATTTCGGGTTGATACACCGCAACGCCACTTCATCTTCTAAATGGACTAGTGGTGCACCACATGAAGGACAATTTGTCGGAATCGCTAATGGTTCGGCATCCTTGGGCCGTTTCGTTAAATCGACCGCCGAAATTTCAGGGATGATGTCCCCCGCTTTATGCAAGAGCACCGTATCCCCAATCCGAACGTCCTTAGCAGCCACGTAATCAGGATTGTGCAACGAGGCCCGCGCAACCGTGGTCCCGGCCAATTGAACCGGATCCATCACGGCAGTTGGCGTTACAACGCCGGTCCGGCCAACCGTCCATTCGACGTCCTTGAGCAACGTCGGCTGTTCGTCTGGCGGAAACTTGAAGGCGATGGCCCAGCGTGGCACTTTAACGGTCGCACCTAATTGTCGCTGCAATGGCAACGGATTAGCCTTAATGACGATTCCATCAATCCCGTACGCCAAGTCTGGCCGTTCGTTTTGATAATGGTCGATGTATTGGAAAACGTCGTCCATGGAGTGTGCAACCTTGAATGCTGGATTAATCGCAAAGCCCAGATCAGCAAATTCGGTCAGCATATCACTCTGAGTACGGGCCGTGATGGGCTCATAGTCAGCGATGTTATACATAAACGTGCTGAGTTGCCGTTCGGCCGTCACCTTGGTATCTAACTGGCGCAGTGAGCCCGCTGCCGCGTTACGCGGATTGGCAAAGACACTTTCACCAGCGGCTTCCCGGCGTTCATTTAACGCGGCAAACGCCGCTTTGGGCATGTAACATTCACCCCGAACGTCGATCGTCAGCGGTTTAGTCAGCTGATGCGGAATGGATTCGATCGTCATGATATTTTTTGTAATATCTTCACCGACCGTTCCGTTTCCCCGCGTCGAGCCTTGAACCAGCACACCGTTTTCGTACCGTAAGGATAAGGCTAACCCGTCGATTTTTAACTCACAGTTGTAATCAACCGGTTCACCAACGTTTTGGACGAGCCGATCGTTAAACTCTTGTAGCTCTGCTTGGGAAAAGACATCCCCTAAGGACAACATTGGAATTTCATGCTGCACCTTCGTAAAGCCGGCTTTGACCGTCCCACCAACTAACTGCGTCGGCGAATCCGGTGTGATCAACTGTGGAAAGGCTTGTTCTAACGCAACGAGCCGCGCGTAATTCCGGTCGTAAACGTCGTCTTCTACGTTGGGCGCATCGTTATCGTAATAATCCTTGCGCCACTGGTTCAATTGGACCCGCAAACCCGCTGCTTCAGTTTCCGCCGTGGACGCATCCATTGCGGTGATTGGTTGTTCTGCCATCAGCCTAGCCTCCTAGTACTTAATCTTGAACTTTTTCAATCGGTGCAAACGCCGCTAATAATCGTTTAATGCCTTCTGATTTGAAGGCAATGTCTAATTCAGCATCTTCACCGGCACCAGTCACCTTAACGACCGTACCAGTGCCCCACTTGCGGTGTTTGACCTTGTCGCCAATGCGCCAGCTGTTCTTATCCGCACCGGTTCCAGCGGCCTTCTTAACCGTTGCCCGAGTCCCAACTGGGTTCTTTTTATACGTTGGCGTAAAGGCCCGGCGTTCACGACTGTCACCAAATGGCACGGCCGGTCCGGTACTACTGCTGCCATCCAACGTATTTTCATTTTTAATTAAACTCTGATCAATTTCTTCAACAAACCGTGAAGCCGGGTTGTTTTGCCGCCGACCATAGAGCATCCGTGAGTAAGCGTTCGTTAAGTAGAGCTTCTTTTCAGCCCGCGTGATTCCCACGTAAGCCAAACGCCGTTCTTCTTCCAGCTCATCTTCGTCCATCATGGCACGCGATAGAGGGAAAATCCCGTCTTCCATCCCAATCAGGAAGACCACTGGAAATTCCAGCCCCTTAGCGGCGTGTAACGTCATCAACGTGACCGCCTGAGGTTCTTCTTCAACGTTATCCACGTCGGAAACTAAGGCTAAGTCAGCTAAGAAGTCCACGAATTTATCACTGTCTTCTTCTTCTGGCTGATAACTGTCATCAAATTGTTTCGTGACGGATAAGAATTCTTCGATGTTTTCAATCCGCGTTTGGGCTTCTAACGACTTGGAAGCTGCTTGGTCCTTTAAGGCTTTCATGTAGCCAGTGCGGTCCAAAACTTCGTTCGTTAAATCGGTTACTGACAAGTATTCGCGCATTGCACGTAACTCGTTCATCGTCGTTGCAAATTTTGCAAGCGAACCCTTGGCACGGGTCGAAATCCCGTTCGCCATGTCCACGTTGCTAGCAGCTTCTAACATTGAGTAGCCGGCTTCATCCGCAAACAGCCGCAATTTTTCGACACTGGTTTGCCCAATCCCACGCTTCGGTTCATTGACGACCCGTTCAAAGTTCATTGAATCCTGGTCATTAACAACTAAGGTCAGGTAAGACAAGACGTCCCGAATTTCTTTACGGTCGTAGAACTTATTACCACCGACCATGGTGTAAGGAATGTTGGCCTTGACTAGCGATTCTTCCATGACACGGGACTGCGCGTTGGTCCGATATAAAATGGCAAAGTCACCATAATCGAACTTCTTTTCCTGCATATTTTCTTGAATCTTAGAAATGACAAAGTGGGTTTCGTCACTTTCGCTCTGCCCACGGTAATACGAGATCAAATCACCCGTCGTGTTTTCCGTCCATAACTTCTTCGGCCGGCGCGTCGTG
This sequence comes from Lactiplantibacillus paraxiangfangensis, assembly GCF_036246185.1. Lineage (NCBI taxonomy): Bacteria > Bacillati > Bacillota > Bacilli > Lactobacillales > Lactobacillaceae > Lactiplantibacillus > Lactiplantibacillus paraxiangfangensis. The sequence continues at coordinate 6,309 of NZ_BTPW01000021.1, read as the reverse complement.
TTGTTGTTGATCACTTCGTTTGCGGCGGTCAAAATATTCTTCGTTGACCGGTAGTTTTGTTCCAACATCACCGTGTCAGCCTGTGGATAATCCTTTTCAAAATCTAGGATATTTTCCATGTTGGCACCCCGCCAACCGTAAATAGATTGGTCGGCATCCCCAACAACGCACAAGTTTTTGGACTTGTCGGCCAACATGTTGACCAGCGTGTACTGCGCGTTATTCGTATCTTGGTATTCATCAACGTGGATGTAATGGAACTTATTTTGGTACCATTCCAACGTTTCTTTATGTTGTTTGAACAACTGAATCGTCAGCATGATCAAGTCATCAAAGTCGACGGCTTGGTCCGCAGCTAATTCCCGTTGATATTGTAAATAAACGTCAGCCACAACGCTTTCAAACGGACTAGCTGCCGATTCTTTATACATTTCCGGCGTCTGCAAATCGTTTTTAGCGTTTGAGATTGCTGATAAAATCGACCGGGGATCAAACTTCTTCGAATCAATATTTTGTTCCGTCAAAATTCGTTTGACCAGCGTCCGCTGTTCACTCGTCCCGGCAATCGTAAATGCCCGGTTGTACCCAATCTGCTCAATGTCACGACGTAAAATCCGGACACAGAGCGCATGGAACGTTGAGACCCACACATCGCGTGCGGATTCTCCCAATAGTTTACCGACCCGTTCACGCATTTCACGTGCGGCCTTGTTGGTAAACGTAATTGCTAAGACGTTCCAGGGATTGACCCCTTGTTCTTCAATTAAATATGCTACCCGGTGTGTCAGAACTCGGGTCTTCCCCGAGCCAGCACCGGCCATAATTAGTAGCGGTCCTTCAGTGTCTAAAACGGCTTCCTGTTGCTTGTCATTCATTCCTGCCAATAGGCTTTCTTTCGACACGCTGTTCGCCACCCTTTCTAAAAATCAGTCACCAAATATTATAGCAAATTTTCGGCGTGATTGCTGGTTTTTAAGGCGCTATCACTCACATTAATCCCACTTATTTTTGAAACCGTGTTCGTATTTGTTCGGTCAATCATATCCGCCCGCTCCGGCGGTCAGAACCAGTGTGCTATGGGGGACAACCCAAAACAATTGCATTTTTGGCTTACCCCAGTCCCATGACTACATATAATCAGTAACCAAAGATTAAAAAGTCTGAAGTCACCTTCAACACCGTAACAGTACCGATAGTTATTCCGAAATTATCCGCTCCATTGAAAGTATCATTACTAATGCTATTATCGTTGGGATAGTCAGAGGCTGGCACTGATAACATCAGTCGTGACGGCAGTGTTGGGGCGACGTTTTTTACCGCCCTTACACTGCGGACGGTCCGGGACAATTGCGCATTTTGCAATCGTTCCGGGCGAGGGGCTAGACCGCCCCCCAGGCTAGCCCCGGTCCCACGACTGTATGTCATCAGTGCCAACCGGACTAACTAAAAAAGCCGTCAGTACGATACTGACGACAATTTTTTATTCAGTTGGTCTTTCATCCGAATTTTCTGAGCTGGGCGCGTTAAAATTCCAGATGTTCGTATCATCAATTTGTTCTAAGGCTTCCTTGACACTTGGTGCTTCCACTAACACGTGGCCCGCAACCGGCGTCTTGTCGGCTTGTAATAAAGTCCGGTGGTAAAAATTAAAGAACCAGTTCGTCTTAAGCTGCCACTGGGTCCGAATGCCACTTTCTTGAGCAGGGGTAAAGTAGACCGCAACGACCGGCATGAGTTGCTTGACCGGCATCAAAGGTAAGCCCGCAATGGCCCGCAAATGCTGTTCGGCCATGCTGATGTTTGTGGCACGCTCAAAGACGTACCCTGCTTGATGCATTGCGGGTACGATCCGCTTAACGTAGAGGTTACCACTCTTAGTCAGGAAGAACGCAACTTCAAAGATCCCCGTGTAGCTGAGGTTATCACTAATTTCCTTCGTGATTCGCATCATTTCATCGTTGACGGCCTGATCAATTTGGGCCGGAACAATCGTGGCCAAGAGTTCGTGGTCACGGTACCGGTTTTCCACACTCGGGAAGAATTCCGTACTCGTGGCGCTCTTCGCAACAAAAACGGAGAGTTCCTTGTCATAAGGAATTAGGGATTCTAACAGGTACGTTCCCCAATCTAAGAGGTCCGCGGCCTTCACGATGTCCGACTGCGTCTTAATCACTAACTGCCGATTTTGACCAAGTCCCTTTTGAATTGGTTTTAAAATGCTAGGATACCCGATCGAACCAATGGCTTGGTACACGTCGTCCAAACTAACGATCGTTGCGGACGGTGCCACGTTCAAATTCAACTGACTAAAGAAGGCGCGTTCAAGCGAACGGTCCTGCATAATTTCCAGCGCGTCGCCACCTTGAGGGACCCGGGTATGCGCTGATAAAAAGTTGATGACCGACGCATCGACGCTTTCAGACTCGTAAGTCACAATGTCACAACGTTCAGCAAAGTTTTGTAATTGTTGCTGATCATTGCGCGCTCCGACAACGCGAAAGTCTGCCAATTCCATGGTCTCGGTATTCTCATTGTCCCCGTATACGCCGACATTAATACCAGCATTGCGCGCGGCAATCACCAAACCAACACCATTAGTACTACTCCCAATGATGCCTAGCGTACCACCTGGGTTTAAAATCGAGTTGTCCACTTCAGTCCCTACTTTCTTAATCCATTTAACGATTACCACCGAATGCTAAAACCCGTTTAACACTCAGCTTTGAGTCTATATGTCATGGCCGGGCAAACACCCAGCCGTTTTTTAATTTCAAAAATTGCTTATTATTATCGTGAGCTTGATTCGCTAATTACCGCCTGCAAACAGCGACTATTTAGCGACGCCGGAACACGGCTTCTTGAGTTCACGCTGGTTCCGTTAGTTAATAATACTTGGTGCACGGAATGCATGCAAGTCCCAGCTTACATTTTTCGCCGGGCATTTCGATGACGGACCCGCTTGACCCAAAAGCCCCCAGAAATATAGCGTGGTTCGTAGGCAATGACGAACGCACTGGGCTCTTGTTCCTTGATCAAACCGTATAACCGCCGTTCATTCTTCCGTGGCGCTAAGATGTCCAGTTGCAGCCGTTCACCTTCTAGGCCGTACGCGATATGCTGGGTGACCCCAAAGCCATTTTCGCGTAACACTCCCGGTAACGTGGATTTCGGGTCAGGTAAGATAACCGAAATCATGGTATACCCTAGTGCCAACTTATCTTCAATCACCATGCCGACGTAGACCCCGACACCATAGCCGAGGGCGTAAACCACCAGGTTGATTGGATTATCGAGCCGATTTAAAACTAGTGACAGTCCTAAAACGTAAATTGTGATCTCAATCACACTGGTAAAAGCTGCAAAATATCGATACCCGCGCATGACGAGTAAAAATCGCAACGTGTTTAACGTAATGTAAACAAAGTTAATCACAAATATAAAGCCTAACATCCCAATATCAATCCGCATGGTTACCCCCGCTTTCTTGATCTAGTCCGTTTGTTCCGATGCAAAGTGTACCCGGTCATCATCGAATGATGTGATCTGGGCCAATGACTCTAACCGAACGCCCCGGTCTTCGACCAATTGATGCCCCGTCTGGAAGACCTTTTCAATGACGATTCCGACACCCATGACGTCAGCCTTAGCTTGGTCACAAATTTCAAAGAGACCTTGAACGGCTTGACCGTTTGCTAAAAAATCATCGATTAGTAAGACCTTATCACCAGCACTCAAAAACTTCTTGGCAATTGAAATGTGGTTAGACGTTTTCTTCGTATATGAATAAACTTCTGCGGTAAACAAGTCGTCAATTAGTGTCACAGACTTGTGTTTGCGGGCAAAAACAACCGGAACGTGGAGTGCTAACCCGGCCATCACTGCGGGAGCAATCCCTGATGATTCAACCGTAAGAATCTTGGTCACGCCGGCATCGCGGAACAAGTGGGCAAACTCAGTCCCGATACTAAACATCAAATCGGGATCGACCTGATGATTCAAAAAGTTGTCAACCTTCAACACTTCGCCAGGTAAGACCCGGCCATCCTTTAAAATGCGTTCTTCAAGTTCTCGCATGCAAAAATAACCTCCTAATAATAATAAGTATGTCTAATTCAACTATTACTCTCTATCATACCTTTGTAAGTCGTATTTTTGAATAATATTAATTATTTTTTGTGCGTAACTAGGATCCGTGGCGTATCCGGCCGTTTGCAGCGCCTTAGCGGCCGTTTGGTAGTCCTTAGCGTGAATGACTGCTGAATAGTGCTGCGCATCCCAGGGCGTCCCGTTAGCGAGCTTCTTGGCGTGGGCCACGAGGGAGTCGTGCCAGCTATCGTAAACGGCAAAGCGCCGTTTAACGGTGTGGTACGCCCCATCATAATACTCCTGCGTCGTCATCAACCGGCCCGCCTGGGTTGCGTAAGCTTTGACGCCAAACAAGTTATTATTTTCCGTGGCATTCGTGCTGCGTCCCCAATCAGATTCGAGGATGGCCTGGCTCAAACTGATACTAGCTAACACGTGGTAACGCTTCTGAATAGCTTGGGCAGGCGGTACTAGCTTTTGGATAAAGCCGCTATGGGTTGTGACCGCCACCGGTGTCGAAGTCGTCGGTTGCGCGTCAAAACTACGTTTGGCAATCCCACCGAGGACCACAACGGCGCCCAAGACTAGTAATAGGTTCAGCCATTGAATGCGCCCGTTTTTCACAAACGGACTCCGCCGTTTTTTTGAACGTCGTCGCGGACGTTTGCGTTTGGTTGCCATGGCTTTCCCCCTTCTATGTAAATGAACCACTAGTGAATCATACTCTATTTTACCGATTTTCATTCGAAAATTAAACGGAATGCGCCCCCCAACGCCTTACTTTTTTGCTAAAATGTAAGTGTTCTCAAATGATTCTTAGGAGGAATTTTTTATGGCAAAAACTTACCGGTGGGCCATTGTTGGTTTAGGCAACATTGCCCACAGTTTCGTGAAATATTTTGACCAACCCGACGGCGAGATCTACGCCGTCTGCTCACGCTCACAAGCCAAAGCGGACGCGTTCGCCAAGGATCACCAAATCCCCAAGGCGTATGGGAACCTCGATGATTTATTAAAAGACGACAAGGTGGACATCGTTTACGTGGCAACGCCCCATAACTACCATATCGACACCATTTTACCAGCGTTACGAGCAGGTAAACACGTCTTCAGTGAAAAGGCCATCACCATGTCCAGCGACCAACTGAACATTGCTAAGGAAGTCGCTGCTAGCAACCACCTGATTTTAGCAGAAGCCATGACCCTCTATCACATGCCACTGTACGAAAAACTGCACGAATTTGCAGCCGAACGACACTTAGGCAATCTCAAAATGATCCAAGCAAGTTTTGGGAGTTTTAAGGAAGCGGATCCGACTAACCGCTTCTTCAATCCAGACTTAGCTGGTGGCGCCTTACTCGACATTGGCGTCTACGCCCTCGCTTTCGTAGAAGAATTCTTAACGGCTAAACCCTACATCACGGGATCCACCATGCACCGCTTCAGTAGCGGCGTCGATGAATCCGAAACGATTACGTTACGTAACGCCAACGATGAACTCGCAACGGTTGCGCTGACTTTCCGAGCAAAGATGCCGAAACGTGGCATCGTCGCCTATGAAAACGGCTATTTCACCATTGACGCTTACCCTCGTGCTGACGAAGCCACGTTTACCGACAACACTGGTCACAGTGAAATCATCAAAGCGGGCGACTCAACTAACGCCATGAATTATGAAATTGCCGACATGCAGAAGATGATTGCCGGCGAACTTCACAATACCGGCTTAGCCAAAACTACGGACGTCATGGATATCATGACCGCTGCGCGTGCTCAGTGGGATTACCGTTATCCATTCGAAAATAACTAATTCAAATAAGTTATTATCTAAAAGCCGCTCCGTCAGACAGCGTTGCGTGCTGTGGGGGACGGTCGCAGCCACAGTGCGGTCTGCTCCCTCAATTCCAAGCCGACAGCCCACGTCTTTGAATCGCCCCGCAAGATTGGCGCAAAAACCACCCGCCAATCTTGCCGGCACAGCACACAACACTGTCTGCCTCCGCTAAAATAACTTCAAATCGACAATTTGTATTAAGCCAACAACACTTAATTTCCGGTTATTTTTCATAATTATTAAGCTAAAGCACACCAATCCATGTACTAGTCCCTGTCAAGTTGACAGGTGAAATAATATAATTTTCGAGTTCTGTCTAAGCGGCTTTGCCGCGGTATTCTACCGCGGTGAAGCCGCTTCTTTGTGTTGTCCGGTCAATGTAATTGAAG
>NZ_BTPW01000020.1:0-62766 GCF_036246185.1 Lactiplantibacillus paraxiangfangensis | reverse complement strand
AGATAATCATTTGCTTCGTATCTTCTGAGATCTGGCAATGTGGCTTAACTAATGATGTTTGTGCGCTAAAAGTATGCTTACAGGAGTTACACCGATAACGTTGCTTACGCAATTTTAAAATAATTGGTCGTTCTTTGACTGGGGGCATTCTGACATTAATTAGGTTAGTCCCAAAACGCACTACTTCGGGCTGGCCACAAAGTGGGCAGTTCTCTAAAGGATAGGTCAGTTTGGCGTGAACAACCTGTTTGCTTGGATCACTACTATCAATATCAGTACAAATAATATTTGGGTCTTTAATTTGAAGAGTATCTTCGATAAAATGGTTTTGGGACATCTTTTCTCACTTGCCTTTACTTTTACTTTGGTCGGTGCTAGTGGTGCATTGAGGAGATTTGTCCTTTTTATTTTACACAAAAACTGGGTGTTGATGGAAATCCATCAACACCCAATATTCTAGAGCCATAATTTAGAAATGACTATCACTACTGTTACGGTGTTAATAGCAGTTGCACTTTTATAGCTGCTAAACTTAGATTTACTGTATCAAATTTTCAGTAGCGTTGTTGATTCCAAAAGTTAACTATCCTTTTGGAAATCCTTGCTTTTAAAGGCTTTTAAGCGCCCATTATTTGCAGATTGACTATCACTGAGTCAAAATATTGATTTAGATTTTTGAATTACTATAATCAACACTATCTTATTCAAAGGGGCGACCATGCTAAGTCTAACGACGGTAACGATTAGTTGATACAGTGAGGTAACCTATGAAAATCCTAAAATCCATTCTGATTTCATACGCACATGGTATTGTGATCTTCGCATTGGTATTCTATCTTATGACAGCCAAGCCCAACGGTACCATGCCTCTACATTGGTATTTCTTGAACACTTTATGGTCATTATCCTATTTGGTTGCTTTTCCAGCGCTAAGATTGTTAGCGCCAAAGTTTAGCAAAGTACGCGTTAAACTGACGTCACTGACGACTAAATCTTTAAACCTTGATGCTGCTACGAGAGAAAACAAATCTAGGCTATATCATGAATCCATCAGTCCCGTAATGAACCAACTAGACATCAAAGGTCATAGTAACAATCGGGACGACGGGACTAGTTTAGCCGCTGATATACTACTCAGCGGCGTTTTCATTGCTATCGCAATACCAGCATTACTGGTGGTGTTGGTCAAGAAAGTCAGCTGAATTTTGCACCTGACAAATAAAGCTGGGGGCTGTGACATAAGTCCCCCAATTAAAAGCTGACCATAGCAAATCCGAAGATTCTCTATGGTCAGCTTTTTGATATCATAAAACTGCCTGGCAAGCAGCGTAAATTCTGTGTCCAACTTTAAGGAGTTACTTCATTAACCTATTTTTCTAAAATGGTCTGGTAAAGTGATAACCCCAACTTGTTCATTGCGGCCACTTGCGTTTGTTCCTTACCATCCTGAGATAAAACGACCACTACGAACGCACCGTGCCGGTTTTTAATAATGGCCGCATCGTTTTGAACGCCGTACTCGTTGTATTCCCCGGTCTTATTGTAAACGACGGCGTCACTTGGCAAGTCGTGCGGTAACTTAGTATGGTTGACGTTTTGCTTTAAAATCGACAGCATTTGCTTGTCAGCTTGTTTAGAAACTAGCTGATGATTATACAGCTGCTTTAAAAGCTTGGCGACGTCTTCAACCGAAGTATAGTTATCCTTGCCAGCCTGTAACGCGGTCGTATCCATTAGATGCCGTCCAAGCTTGGTTTGGGATAACCCCAAGCGTGAAATTTCTTGGTTAACAACTCGTAACCCACCAACGGTATCAATCATAATATTGGCAGCGGTATTGTCACTCTCGTCGATCATTCGTTTCGTGATTTCCTTATAAGTCAAATCACTGCCGTTCGGTAACGTTTGTAGCGTCCCCGTGCCACCGACTTTATCGCTCGACTTTAACTGATAAGTGTTGTCTAAATTCAATTTTTTGTCAGCCACTTGTTGGTAGACGGTCGCCAGGATAAAGAGCTTAATGACACTGGCGGCCCGTTGTGACCGGTTATGGCTAACAACGGCCCCATTCCCCGTCACTGGAACAACGGCGACCGAACTGGTTCCACCTAACGCGGCCATTTGCTGGTCAACGACTTGTTTGACCGCCGCCTTGGGAAACGACGATTTGGCCGGTGCGCTAGGTTTAGGCGCTTTAGTCGTTTTGACAGATTGGGAGACTTGATCCTTTTTCGCCACCGTCTCCTTGCTAGTGGCTCGCGATGACTTGGTCGCCGGTGCCGCTTGTTTTTCCGACTGACCATTTTGATAGTAAACGTAACCGCCGATTGCCACGATCAGGACCACCGCTCCAATAATAAATAGCCACGGCCCCCGTTTTTTGGGCTGACGTGTGCCCCCACTACGATGTTGGTCTGAACGGGTTTGCATCACCTTTTGCTGCTCCGGTTGCGGTTCAGCAGTAGACTGTGCCTGCGTTAATGGCTGACCACAGTTTTTACAAAAAGCTGCCTTTGGTGCGTTTTTAGCGCCACAAAATTTACAATACAAATTATTTTCCCCTTTTGAGTTGATCATCCGAACTATCTTTTCAGATTATAAACTTTGCTCAGCTAACCACGCAAGTAAAACCAGGTGGCCAACTGAGCAATCCAACCCAAAATAAAAGACTGTGACAATTGATCACAGCCTTTATTGATGTTCGAACCGTAGTTTTAATGCCTACGCTTCATTAGCAATCTTTAGTGGCGCAATGTGGTACTCGGCCATTTCTTTAATAATTTTTTGAGTCAGTAATTCATTATGTGTGACTAAGCTCAACGCGTAAGCCACATAATAATGGTCATGGGCCGCTTGAACATTGTTCAATACAACTTCATTGGCCGCTTTTTGGGCGTACAACCGGTCCAACAAGTACAATGATTGACTATCCTGGGCTTTCTTTAAAGCCAAGTCAATGAGCTCCAAGGCTTCTTCAGGGAAGTTAATCTTAGCGTACAGTTGAGCCGCCGAAGCGTAAATCAAGATTTCATTTTGTAAGTAATCGTCATCACCAATTGGTGCAGCCTGCGCATCCATGGTGTGCAACGTTGCAACCGCCTGTTTAACAAAAATTTCTGCCTTATCGTAAGACTGTTTGCGTTCGTAAGCCAATCCAGTGCCAAGGGTCGCTAGAATCGCAAACATGTCGTGGCTCGACTTGACGAACTGATTAAGTAACATCCCAAAGTTGAAAATGGCTTCATCAGCGTTATCGTTCAACACTAGTTGTAAGTAGCCTTCATAATAGTAATACTGCTTCTTATCACTATTACTACGTAACTGCTTAGGCCGAATTTTAGTAAAGACTTCCTGGGCCTCTTCCAACTTCGTATGTCGAATCAATAAATCAATTTTTTTGAAAGTCCGGTATAATTGGTCGTCATTTTCAATAATGACTTCGGACAAACGAATTCCTAATCGATTACAAATTTTCATCATAATTTTCATACTTGGAATTTTGCTCTTTTTTTCAATCAAACTAATCGTTGCCTGCGTACAAATCCCTTCAGCTAGTTCCTTTTGGGACATCCCCTTGCGCTTCCTGAATTGCCGAACTTTTTCTCCCAATATTCTCATGATAAACCCCTCTTTTATATTGCCTAAACACTAACTCTATCTGATCATCCGCTTTGCCCGACCCCACTCGCAAGCAAACCGTCGCTTAACACCGAATCAATCCTCAAGTAACATGTTTAAATAGTTGGACACCATTTAATTGGGCCATACCAATTACACATATAATTATATTCAGATAATACATTATAAGCAAGAAATAAGAGTAATTCTTATTTAATATTAAGTTATACCATGCTTTATAGGGCGGGTCATTTATTAATTATCACGTTTTATGGTTCGTTAACCAACTTATATTAAGTGACGTTAATTGACTGTCAGGTGCAAAATAGGTGATGAAATCAAGTCAGCGTCCCTTTTGCTTACCTCAATGATTCCACAGATAAAACTTAGTTATTCATCACTTAAAGACTTAATAACAAACTCAAGCTCTCATGTCATTCACACCATTTTATAACCAACTTACTAACCAATTAATTAATTGATAAAAGTAGTAATGGGTCGGTTTTGCTTGCAATTGCCGTAATTTTCCGGGACGATTGGTAATCAAACCATCCGCGCCCATCGCTGATAATCGTTGCATCGCCAGGGGTTGATCAACCGTCCAAAAATAGACTTCGTGACCGTCACGGTGCATGGCATTGACCTGTTCGCGGGTCGCCGTTAGCGCCTGCAAGGAGTAAAAATCAGCGACACTGTGACTAAAGTTAGTGAGATAAAACGGCGTGATCAATCCGAGTCGTAACTGACTTTGACGTTGCCGTAATCGCTCAATCACTTGGTAGTCCAAGGAATGGACCGCACCATGTGCTTGGATCAAACGCTGCCCATAGTCGGCCGCAAACGGGCCCATGAGTTGGGCGGCGTCTCCTAGGGCCTTCACCTCAACCAACAACGGCTGATGAAGCTTTTCAGCGACCGTCAAGTACTGCTTAAAGGTACTCAGCTGCCCGCGCTGACCGTTTTCCGATAACGTAATGCCGTCCAACTGCTTGAGTTTATAACGCTGAACGGGCCCCGGACGGTCAGCCAAATGCCGCAGGTCCGGATCGTGCATCACGACCCAATGCCGATCATCCGTTGGTTGAATATCCATCTCGACCATGTTCGGCTGGGTCTGCTTAACCGTTTGTCGTAACGCACTGGTGGTGTTTTGCACCCCGTCCGGCCCATTGACCCCGCGGTGTGCAATCACGGCTGGTAACGGCCCTGAGACTGGTTGTAACCACCAACCCGCATATCCGACTGCCACAATAACCAAAATCAGCTGGACCCAGCGATTGGTAACCGTGATGACTCGCTGCGGCCAGTAGCGATGCCATAGTTGCCAGACGCCCCACCAGGCTAGTAATTGTAACAATGCCAAACTAAGCACTGCCATTAAATAACCCCAACTTGGCTGGATTAACTCGATTAACCAGACACCGCCGGCTAGAAAAGTCCCAATCGCAAACCAGGCGACCACCCACGGGAGGAGCCGCAGCACTTGCTTAGTTGCTGCCCACCAGGACGCGTGCCAACCCGTTAGCCAATACTCCCGGTAACTCGTTGGGCGTTGTAACTGTTTCCGCAAACTCGGTAGCCATTTAAACGACCATAGCCAGGCCATCAACCAAAGTGGACCCACGACGGGCAACCACTCGTAGCGCGTGTTAAAAATAACATTCTGAAAACTTGCCGGCAATTGAATACTGGCCTGCAGCGTCGCTAAGTAACCGCCCCAGCCGAGCGGCAACCAGAGTGCACCCGTCAGGACAACTAGCGCCCACGTCAGGCCCCTTTGTCGCCAGGACCAACTTTTTTGTCCACTCACTTCGGCCAAACTAGGCACCCAAACGCTCACCAAAAGCAGCCCCAAGGCACTGAGCCAGCCCCCGACCGTTAACCCAGCTACTTTCACTAGTAACGCTAACGTCAAGCCGGCTCCCCACCAGTACGTTGTACTCAACGATAAGGACATTCTTTTCTTATTAGGTTTAAAAATATTTACACCCCCCAACTAAAAATGGTGGCCACGATGAATGGACTTCATCCCGGCCACCACAAACTCGTGATCTATTTATTCAGCATCTAATGCAACAAAATCATAATGGATTTCTGATTGATGCTTAAATTCATCAAACCCTAATTGAATTAACTTGTCGATCAGGTCCGTGTAGCTAATCCCTGAAACTTCCCATAGTTTTGGATACAGACTGATGTTCGTAAACCCAGGTAACGTGTTGATTTCACCCAAGTACGGTTCGCCATCTTCTGAAACTAAGAAATCGACCCGCGCCATCCCCTTTAGACCCAACGCTTTAAACGCCCCTAAGGACATGTCTTGAATCCGCTTGGTTAAGTCAGCTGGCAATTCAACTGGCAATTCGAAACTCACACCACTGGCATCGACAAACTTGTTGTTGTAGTCATAGAACGTATCGCTCTTGGGAACGTCGATTGCACCTAGCTTAGAAGCTTTGGCATCCTCGTTTCCTAAGATCGAACATTCCACTTCACGCGGGTTGTCGATTGATTCTTCAACTAAGATCTTGTAATCATACTTAAAAGCATCAGCCAAACCATCCACGTATTCCTGTTCATTTTCAGCCTTGTGAATTCCAACCGATGAACCTTGGTTAGCTGGCTTGATGAAGAGGTGGGCGCCCACCTTTTCACGTAAATAGTCGTAAGTCATTTGGTCCCGGTTTTCCGGCGTAACAACGACGTATTTCGTATTTTGAATGTGATGATGCGTCAAAATCTGCTTAGTAATATCCTTATCAAAACTGGCAGCGGAAGCTAATACACCACTCCCAACGTAGGGTTTCTTCAATAATTTAAAGAGTCCTTGCAGCGTCCCATCTTCACCCAAGTTTCCGTGAACGACTGGGTAAAAGATATCAATGTCTTTGGCCAACGCCAAATTCTTGATGGGCGCCAATGGATCACTCATATCCAATTTTGGCATTTCGGTAGCCACAACGTCATCTTCAGGTTCGCCAGCGAAGACCCGGCGAGTTGCCGCGTCACTCAAGACGATCCCATCCTTCGTCAACAAGAAGAGGTCAATGTCATACTTTGTTTTGTCCATGGCATCGTAAATGTTATGCGCTGAACGCTTCGAAACGTCATGTTCCGAAGAGTTACCGCCAAACAGTAAGCCAACGTGGATCTTTTTTTGTGTCTCCATAATTTATGTTCATCCTATCAAGATTTATTTCATACTACGGCTTAGTCAATTCTACAATAATTCGTGACAATTGAAAACATTTTTGCAATCAATTATTTAGTTATTATCCGCATCAAACGGTGCAGTTAGCACAATCTTACCTAACATCTGTCCAGATTCAACGACCGCATGGGCCGTTTTCAAGTTCGTTGCGTTGATGCCCTCAAGCACGCGCTTGGTCGTCGGTTGCAACACCCCTTGGTCAGCTAACTCAGCGACCCGTGCCAAAATCATCCCCTGCGTCGCCATGGCAGTGAGCCGATAATTCGCTTTGGTGAACATGAACTCCCACGCAAAGTTTAAACTCTTCGGCTTTAATAGGTCCATTGGCAGCGGCTGTTGGTTCGTCACCACGGCGACAATTGTTCCCAATGGCCGAACTAACGGTGCCACGATTGGTAAATAGCCGTCGGTCGAATGCAAAATAATCGCGTGATCAACACTGTCATACCCTGCCGCCTGTAATTGCTTGGCCAAATCATCGTGATAATCCAGAACAACGTCGGCGCCTAACTGCTTGACCCAAGCGGTCGTTGCTGGTTTGCCAGTCGTCGTAATCACGGTCAAACCGGCCCACTTGGCTAACTGAATCGCAATCGAGCCGACCCCACCAGCACCGTTAACGATCAGGACGGTTTTGCCGAGATTGGCTTGCCGTTCCGCTTTTAACGGTAACTTTTCAAACAACGCTTCCCAAGCCGTCAGCGTGGTCAACGGTAACCCCGCCGTCTGTGCGACTGACCAATTCTGCGGTGCCAAGGCAACTAACCGTTCATCAACTAATTGGTACTGCGCGTCGCTGCCTGGTCGATCGACCGCACCAGCGTAATAAACCAAGTCATCGGTCATAATTGACGTGACCCGATCACCCACGGCAAGGACCTTACCCACAGCGTCAAACCCAAGAATCCGCGGGTCGCTAGTCGCTGCCTGCCCCTGACGTTGCTTAGTATCGATTGGATTGACCGCGGTTGCGAGTACTTCCACTAGCAAATCACGTCCCTGTGGCTGTGCGACTTCAACCTTGATATCTTGAAAACTAGCCGGATCACTAATAGGTAATCCTTGATATAGACCGACCGCTTTTGCTTGCATCCCTGAGACTTCCTTCCAAACTCATCCTAAAAATTCTAATTCATCATCCAAATAATCGACCACGGCGGTTGGAAAATCATCGTGTAACGCCATGGCTTCGAGTAACCGATTCCGGTTAAAGACGCGTGTCCACGCCGCTTCCGTACCTGGTGCTGGCTGCATCACCATCGAGCGGTGCCAGCCCTTCATCGCCATCAGCAGGTAATCACTGTATAACTCATCCTTGTTCGTAATGAGTGCCAAGTATGTTGATAGCCGTTCCGGTTCACCGTAGATTAAAGGCGTACTCAACCGTTGATAACGGCTGATGATTGCGGCTAACATTAATAGTTTATCCGCACGCGCCAATTGTGCTTCGTCCGCGAGTTCGTCTAACAAGTTACCAATGTGGGTGTAGGCGTGGGCCCAACCGTGGGTCCCAACAAACCCCCGCGTATCATTTTCCAATAAGACGTAGACCGTGAACTGGCTGACTAACTGTTGGAGGCGCGCATCGGTCATAAACGTCACACCAGCGTGATCGGCGTATAACAATACGGACAGGAGTAATACGGAAAAGGACCGCACAAAAACCGCGTCATTTTCTGGCTCATTGATGTGGGCGAATAGTTGATCATCTTGAACCAACCAATCAAAAATGGTGCCGAGTTGATCAGCGGTCAACAGTTGTTGTTGTAACGCTTCGTTCAATAGGTAATAACAACCCCGGTCGCGAATAGCTGGGTTCAATGAACCAACGTGACTGAGCAACTGTTCAAGCTGTTGATCCGTAATTTCGGTCAACGTCCCCGCATCCAAACCAGTACGCAATTCCTGAACTAAATCCAGAATATCGTCTTCAGGCGTGCTGACCGTCGTTGCCGGCGTTGGCTCTAGCTGATCAATCACCGTTCCCAATCGTTGTGGTAGTGACTGATATAACTTGCCAGCTCGTAATTCTTGTCTAATTTCTAATACTGAAGCTTTTACTTGCGCTAATTTTTCTGCTTGCATAATGACCTCGTTATATCCAATTTAAGTTCTATTTTAGCATGTTGACCAAGCGCTGCCCATGGAATACGACTGATTCTAACAGAAACGCTAGGAATTTTTGAGATGAAAGGGGCGCGTTACCAAATCGCAATTATGCCATCCAGTAACCCGCCCATGGTGATTTCCACCCGTTCAATTGTGTTTTAATTTAATTTTTGCCCGTTGGTTGGGGCAAGATATCCACTTGCGACTTGATGAACTTGGCCGATGCGCTCAATTGTTCGCGTTCGTCCGCAGTTAAATCAAGTTTGATCAAGGATTCAATCCCGTTCTTCCCAATGACTGCTGGCATCCCCACGTACGTCCCAAACTCTGGGTCGTATGCTGAAACGGGACAAGCTAACTGTGCATCCGCACTGACGGCTTCGGCTAAACGCACCCCGCAAGTCGCAATCGCAAAGTTGGTGTAATGTTTCCCAGCCATCACGGCAAACGCCCCTTGCCGTGCATCCTCTTCAAGGGCTTTTAAATCTAAACCTTCAAAGTTTTGAATTGGCTGACCGTTAACGCTAACCGTTGACCACGCCACAAACTGAGAGTTCCCGTGTTCACCGTAAACGTAACCCGAAACATTTTTACCATTCGTATGCACCGCTTGACCGACGTACTTTTGCATCCGCGCCGTATCCAAGAACGTCCCCGTTCCGAATACCCGGTTACGTGGAAAGCCCGTCATCCGTTGCAAGTAATCCGTCATGACGTCGCACGGGTTCATGATATCAATCAGAATCCCTTTGAAACCAGACGCCACGATCTTGGGTGCAATATCACGCACAATGGCTTGGTTAGAATCATACTCGCCAAAACGCCCCTTGCTACTAGTCATATCGATTGCTTTAATATTACCAGAAGCGATAATTAGAACTTCCGCATCGGCCAACGCCGAGTAGTCGTTTAAAATAATCTTCGTGGTTGAACTTAGTCGTGCCGAAGCATCATCTAAATCAAGTTTTTGAGCAGTCGCTAACGCTTCGTTCTTATCGATTAAAACTAATTCGTCAACGGTCCCTTGTTGGACCAACGTATAAGCAACGGTCGCACCGACTTGTCCTAACCCAATCACACCATATTTACGCATTGTGCAAACCCCATTCTGTAGTTTATTTTACTCCGTTTAGCGTACCTTTAAGGGCGCTCAAAGTCAAGCGGGGCGCGGTCTCATGCGATTTTAATAAATTAATTTTTCTAGCCAATTTACTTGCTTTTCGTAAGTTAGGATCCAACTGGAAGGTGTCGTTCATACGGCACTAAAAATCCGGGGCAAAACGCAAAAAAAGCTGTCCAGAAATATGGCTGAACAGCTTTTCCAATTATTATAGTCGAAACGTGCGACAACCGGCAGTTTGCTCCGCTTAACCCAAAATCAGCGACTATTCCAAGACCAGGAATAAGCGCTGATTTTACGTTAATGCTCACAAACTAACCGCCTGTGGTCACACTCTAATTATCAGATACGGGCATGATGGCACCCTTGTACTTCGTCTTGATCCATTGTTGGGTACTCTTAGACGTCAACGCCTTCATCAACTTCTTGATGGCTGGCTTGTTTTGATCGCCTTTTCGAACGGCCACAATGTTTGCGTATGGTGAATCCGATTTTTCTAGCGCAATGGCGTCCTTAGTTGGGTTCAATCCGGCTTGTACCGCGTAGTTCGCGTTGATAACGACCGCGTCGCCTTCGTTATTCTTATAGAACTGAGCCATTAATTTAGGTTCGTACGAATGCTTGAACTTCAGGTGACGCTTGTTCGTTTTAATATCATTGAAACTAGCTGACGTTAAGTCCGTTCCGGGCTTTAAGGTAATTAACCCGGCGTCTCTAAACAACGTTAAGACCCGGCCGTAGTCGGCAACGTTGCTGCTAACTAGGACGGTTGCACCGTTCTTCAAGTCTTTTAAGTTTTTGACCTTCTTAGAAAAGACACCGATCGGTTCCAAATGCACGGCCCCTGCGGAAACGAGGGTCCCATTATTTTCCTTGTTCCAATTCTTCAAAAATGGGACGTGTTGGAAATAGTTGGCATCCAATTCCTTTGATGCCAACGCCTTATTTGGTAATACGTAGTCTTGGAAAACTTTGATCTTTAAATCAACGCCCTCTTTTTTAAGTTGCGGCTGAATGTGCTTTAAAATTTCAGCGTGTGGGACTGAGGAAGCCCCAATTGTAATGGTATTGCTTGATGACGACTTACCGCATCCCACTAGTAAAAAGGCGGTTGCTGCAACTGCTAATAATCCTAAAATTCCCTTTTTTTTCATCTCAAATGCCTCCTAAAAATTCTCTCTTAATTTGCACGTTTGTCGATTCGACGAACGGCCCAGTCCCCAATGAATTGAAAAATAAACACAATGATCACGATAATCACCGTTGCGACTAACGTAATCGCGTTATTGTTCGACTGAAACCCATCTTGGTAAGCGAGGGTTCCCAGCCCACCAGCCCCGATTGCACCGGCCATAGCCGTGTAGCCAATCAAACTGATGGTTGTAACGGTAATCCCGGATACCAATGCTGGCATACTTTCTGGTAACAAGACCTTCCGAATAATTTGCCAACGCGTTGCACCCATGGATTCAGCGGCTTCCACGACCCCGTGATCGAGTTCATGAAAGGCTAATTCAACCATCCGGGCATAAAACGGTGCGGCGGAAATGATCAATGAAGGTAACGCTGCGCGTGGTCCGATAATCGTACCGACCAGTTTTTGCGTAATCGGCAATAATAGCACGATCAAAATGATGAATGGAATCGACCGGAAAACGTTCACGAACAACGCGACTAGCCAATTTAACACTTTGATCAACGGATTGTGACTATTCGTTGTTTCAAATAGCAGCAATCCTAAGGCCAGTCCCAAAATTGCGACGACGATCATTGAACCAACGGTCATCCATACCGTTTCCCAAGTTGCGGAGAACATATTGCCCCAATCAACGTTTGAAAATTGAAAATACGAACTTAAACCCTGACTATTCACGGTTCAATACCTCCGTTTCTACGCGCATCTTTTGTAAGTAAGCGAGCGCACCATCAATCTGCGTCCGGTCCCCCGTCAATTGGAGGTATAACGACCCAATCGCGCCTTCTTGTGTCTGGTGAATCCCACCTTCAATAATGTTCAAGTCCAGTGGGTACTGTTTCAGCATTTCCGAAACAATCGGCAATTGCGCCTGATCACCATGGAACGTCAGCTTAACAATCGTACCGTTTGGATACTTGGCTAACAACTGATCCACAACAACCGTGGTATCGTTTAATGACGGCGTCACTTCTTCATTAACGAAGCGTTTTGTAACCGCTTGTTTTGGCCGTTTAAAGACTTCTAAGACCGGCCCCTTTTCAACGATCTTACCATCCTCCATCACGGCCACGTGGTCCGCAATTTTACGAATCACGTGCATCTCGTGTGTGATTAGCACGATGGTTAAGTGTAATTTCTGGTTAATCGATAATAATAAGTCTAAAACTTCGTCCGTCGTTTGTGGATCCAACGCGCTAGTCGCTTCATCGGATAGCAGGATTTGCGGGTCATTTGCTAACGCCCGGGCAATCCCCACCCGTTGCTTTTGACCACCGGATAATTCTGAAGGGTAAGCCGTTTCCCGACCAGCTAGCCCAACTAAATCGGCTAAGTGTTCAGCCTTTTGCTTCGCTTCAGCTTTACTTTTGCCCGCAATCTCTAGTGGAAACATGATGTTTTCTAAGACGGTCCGCGACCATAGTAAATTAAAATGTTGGAAGATCATCCCAATTTTATGTCGTTGTTCCCGTAACGGCGCCCCGCTTAACGCGGAAATCTCGACCCCGTCAATATTGACCGAACCGCTCGTTGGTGTTTCCAATCCGTTCAGCATCCGCATTAGCGTACTCTTACCAGCACCAGAATAACCAACGATTCCATAAATATGTCCGTCTTCGATCTTTAAATTAACATCTTGGACCGCATGGACACTCCCCTGTTTGGCATCAAAGGTTTTTGTCACATCTTTAAATTCAATCAATTCAATTCCTCCTTACACATAAAAAAACTTCCCGTTCTGCAGATAATTACGGTCATAATTATCAACAGGACGAGAAGCTCGGTCTCGTGGTACCACCCATTTTTACAATTAGCTCACACTAATTGTCTCAAGAGTTCTAACAAACTCCGCACGATAATGGGTGCGACTCAAGCCTGACTTACGAATTCGCTCACCAGACTTCATTACTCCAAGACCATCTTCGGCTTCATGATCAATCCCTTTGCACCAACCCGGGACTCTCTAAGTAATCATAACCACGTACTCATCTTTTCAAAATGATAAATTTTTTAATCAATTGTTAATGTTGCTCGATGTACTGAGTATACCCGACCAACATTCTGGTTGTCAAGAGTTCCAGATTAGTCCACATCGATTAACCATGCAACCCCGTCTTCAACACTGTTTAACGCGTCGTAGTTAGCGGACAGCGCCGGATTAACAGCAACGACCGTACCATTGATAGGCGCGTTAAATTCGGAGACCGCCTTAGTTGCTTCAACACTTAGAAAAGCAGATTTCTGACTAATTTTGTCACCCACGGCGGGTAACTCAGCGTATTTGATTTCACCCAAAGCTTCATGCGCTGCCTTAGTTAATCCTAACCGCGTCCGCCCATCAACATCCTTAGTCCAAAAGTAATTTGCGTCTTCACTCATACTTAACACCATGCTTTCCTAAAATTTTTTAACTATTCAAACCGGTCATTACGACTAAACATGTATGACTTGTAATGGTACCGCATCGACATAATTAGTCCAATCCCGGCCATGTTAGCAATTAAAGCTGAGCCCCCTTGACTGATAAACGGCAATGGAATCCCGGTCATCGGTAACAGTCCGATACTCATCCCAACGTTTTCAAAAACGTGGAACAAGATCATCATGATAACCCCAGTTGAGATATAAGCATAAAATTCATTCTTAGTATCAAAAGTCACCCGGATCATTTGGTAAATCAACAAGAAATATAGCAAGATCACAACGGCCGCCCCAACGAACCCGAAGTTTTCCCCAATAACGGAGAAAATCATATCAGATTCACGCACCGGCACGGTCACGTGGGACACGTTGAAACCGCGTCCCGTGATTTGTCCGGAACCAATGGCTTTCATACTTTGCCAAACTTGGTACGCGTTGTTAGACGTATCCGTAGATGGATTCAACCAAGTATCAATCCGTGCGAACTGGTACTGCTTGAAACCAAGTGCTTCCAAGATATGCCGACCACTATTCGAAATCACTAAATATAAAGCCGTCGCAGCAACCACAAACACCACTGAAAAAGTTGGTGCAAGCAATCGCCAAGAAATTCCTGAGACGAGGATGACCCCACCTAAAATGGCGAAGAACACCAACATCGTCCCAAAGTCATTTTGTAACTTTAGCAGGATGGCAACTGGTACCATGTACGCGACCAATTTTCCGATCAACTGCCAGTCACCAGCCGTGGTGTGCGTCGGATTCTCCGTATTATGCATCGTCACGACCCGCCCCATCATTAAGATGAAGGCCGGTTTCATGACTTCCGAAGGCTGGAAGGTCAGCGAGCCAACCCCAAACCAACTTTTGGCCCCGGTACTATTAAACATTGGCCGACTATAAAAGATCAAAACGGCCGCTAATAGAAATATCCCGAACCAATATGCA
This sequence comes from Lactiplantibacillus paraxiangfangensis, assembly GCF_036246185.1. Classification (NCBI taxonomy): domain Bacteria; kingdom Bacillati; phylum Bacillota; class Bacilli; order Lactobacillales; family Lactobacillaceae; genus Lactiplantibacillus; species Lactiplantibacillus paraxiangfangensis. The sequence goes on along the minus strand of NZ_BTPW01000020.1, from coordinate 48,144 downwards.
ATCGGAGCGACCCGCCAGAGCTGTTCTGAATCAAACTGCATGATGATGACGGCCAGTGCTGTCCCAATAACGAACCACATCAACTGTGAAATAACCTGTTTCGTCACGTTCACAGAACTTGAGTCGTGTACGGCGGCAACGTAGATCGAGGCTAACCCGATCAAGCCTAGCATCATCACTGAAAATATGATACCCCAGTCAATTCGTGAGTCTTCTTGACCACGGAGTCTAGATTGTTCTGCCACAAATAACGCTCCTTAATTTTAATGCCTTTAAGATACGTTTAATTATACAACAACCTGGCCCCGAGTAAACGGAACCAGGTTGAAGGTTTACTAAAAATTAGCCTTTGTGTAAGTGATAAGCTGACAAAACTTCTTGTAAGCTTTCATCAAACGACTTGCTGTGTGCAAATGGTTGATTATCACTCATCATTTCGGCTTCATAGCGGTCACCATTTTGGATGACCTGACCAATGATTTGTTTGCCAATTAGGACTTCCGTTACCGTTTGGTCATTGACCTTGGTTTCGTTTAAAGTCACAGAAATTGATTTATCTTTTTTTGACACTCGTTTTATCCTCCCTAAATAGCGGGTTACGGCGCAACGTGAAATTGTCCGGAACCGGGTCTAAGCCACCCTTAACTAACGGCTGACACCGTAAGACCCGGGCAATTCCCATGAGACCACCCTTGAACCAGCCAAATTTTTCAACGGCGCCTAGTGCGTAGTTGGAACAGGTTGGCTGATACCGGCAGTGCGACGGTGTAAACGCAGAAAAGGCCCGTTGATAAAAACGAATGCCTTTCATTAATAGCCGCTTCATGGGTGTTACTTCTTGTTTTTAGCCGTTTTTTGCATGTGCTCGAGTAAAATCCCTGCACCTTGCGCAACGTTGTTGAGTGGGTGTTCCGCAACCACAACCGGCACCTTCAGATTTTCACTGATAAGTTGGTCTAAGCCGCTGAGTAACGCGCCACCACCAGTTAAGGTGATTCCACGATCAATGATGTCCGCTGCAATTTCTGGTGGCAACGTCTCCATGACGTGGTGTGCGGTACTGACGATTTGCATCAAAGTCTCGTGAATGGCTTCTTCGACCTGATTTGAATCGATATCAAGTGACCGTGGCATCCCAGTAACCGTGTCCCGGCCCCGAACTTGCATGACCTTATCGTCTTCGTCATCTTGTTTGAAGACTTGGGCGATTTGAATCTTAACTTGTTCAGCACTACGTTCACCAATTAACAAGTGATGGTTGTCCTTCACATAGTTAACGATATCTTGGTTCATGCGATCTCCAGCCATTCGTAATGAACTGCTGGCAACGATATCGCCCAATGATAGGACGGCAATATCGCTGGTCCCACCACCAATATCAATGACCATGTTACCGCGTGGTTGGAAGATATCCATGCCGGCACCAATGGCCGCCACTTTTGGTTCCACTTCCAAATAGACCTTGCTACCACCGGATTTTTCGGCAGCTTGCAAAATGGCCTTCCGTTCAATTTCAGTTGTGTTCGTTGGGGTACAGATCATGATGCTAGGACGCGACATGATTCCCCGAACGTTTAATTTTTTAATGAAATACGACAGCATTTCTTCCGTGACGTCAAAATCTGAGATCACACCGTCTTTTAACGGACGAATTGCGCGAATGTTGCTCGGTGTCTTACCTACCATTTGATAGGCTTCGGACCCTACCGCTAAAACTTGATTCGTGTTGGTATCAATGGCAACTACGGACGGTTCGTTCAATACGATGCCCTTACCCGATACATAAATCAAAACATTGGCAGTACCCAAATCAATACCAATATCTAAAGCCATGTTTTTGCTCCTCTCAAACATCCAATATACAACTTGTCATTATACCATACTCAATAGTTCATGAGAACACGCGCTAATCGTCGCGCCGTTTTGACCATTCATCGACCGTTAACGAATAGATTACTTCATCATGATACTGTTCATTGACCAAAATATTTTCAGGCAAGGTCGCATCTAAATGGTATTGGCGTCGTTCAGCAACCGCACGACTTGCCTTATTGTCCACCATGGCACCCAATTGAATCTTATGAAGATCTAATTCGGTGAACGCAATTTCTTCTAGGCGTTCGAGTGATTTAGTCATGACGCCGCGGCCCGTAAAGGCTTGGCCTAACCAGTACCCAATTTCGCCACGGTGGTTCAGTGCGCTGATATTATGGATATCAATGACCCCTGCAACTTCACCGTCCACGATGATGGTTGCCAAAAAGACGTCACCTTGAGCCTGTTTAGTTAACATGCCTTCGATGAATTGACGTTCGTCATTTGCCGTCGTCATTGCATCGACCCATGGTAACCACGTCTTTAAGTACGCGCGGTTCTGCGCAACTAAGTCAAATAATGGTTCGGCATCGGCAACTTCGGTTGGTTTCAAAGAAATATGTTTGTCAATAATGTTAATGAACATTTGAGTCCTCCTGAATGAATTAACTGGTTTACGTAGCTTCGTGTCACAAAAAAAGCCCTCAAAAACGAGTTTATCGCATTTTGAAGGTTTTGTAAGCAATTATTATCTTTTTTATTCTGCCGCTTCGTTAGCAAAGTCAGGATTCAACGCGTAAACGGTCTCATCCGGAACGTTGATCCGTTCGATCTCCGCCCCTAACTTTTCCAACTTACCGTGGAAATTAAAGTAGCCACGGTCAAGGTATTTCAAATTAGTAATCTCGGTGTAACCATGCGCAACCAAGCCGGCAATCACCAAGGCTGCCGCTGCTCGTAAATCACTAGCAGCCACTTGCGCCCCGTTGAAGTCCGTTGGACCATATAAAATGACCGAACGCCCATCAATCTTGAAGTCCGCGTTCATCCGGCGTAATTCCTCAAGGTGCATAAACCGGTTTTCAAAGACCGTTTCAGTTAACAAACTCGTCCCCTGCGCACAGAGCTGCAAGATCGTCATTTGAGGCTGCATGTCGGTTGGAAAACCGGGGTGCGGTAACGTCTTAACTGAAGTAGGCTTCAGCTTTTCCGGGCCAATTACCCGAATGCCAGCGTCTTCTTCAGTGACTTGAACACCCATTTCACGCATTTTAGAAATCAACGGTTTATTATGCTCAGCAATGGCATCTTCAACTAAGACGTTCCCCCGAGTAACCGCCGCCGCAACCATGAACGTCCCGGCTTCGATTCGATCTTGAACCACACTGTGTTCGCAACCATGCATGGCTTTGACCCCTTCGATCCGCAACGTTTCCGTTCCGGCACCGGTGATCTTCGCACCCATCTGGTTCAAGATATTTGCTAAGTCCACGATCTCTGGTTCACGAGCCACGTTTTCCATCGTCGTGGTCCCGTCAGCCAAGGTCGCCGCCATCATAATATTTTGTGTGGCCCCAACACTTGGAAAGTCTAAGTAAATTTGGGCACCGTGTAAATGGGTTGCCCGAGCTTCAACGTAGCCATCATGGCGTTCGATTTCAGCTCCTAAAGCACTTAAGCCCTTCAAGTGAAGGTCAATTGGTCGTGAACCAATTGCACAACCACCGGGCATCGCCACTTTGGCTCGCCCTAAGCGTGCCAAGAGTGGGCCCATCACAACGATGGAAGCCCGCATTTTTGAAACGTATTGAAACGGTGCTTCAGCAGATAATTTCTGACTGGCATCGATATCAACCGTCTTATTAATTTCATCAAAATCAACTTTGGTATTTAAGAACCGTAAGACGTTATTCATTGTAAAGACATCCGATAAAACGGGGACATTTGTTAAGTGAGTCTGACCGCTACTTGCAAGCAAACCCGCTGCCAAAATTGGTAAGACCGCGTTTTTAGCCCCTTCAATATGAACATTTCCTGTCAAACGTTGACCGCCATGAACAACAATTTCTTCCATGGATAACCCTCCATCATCAAGCGATTATAAACAAACAAGTTACGTGAGATTTCGGATTGCGTCAAAAAGAAGTTCGAAGAGCAACCTCATTGAATCGTTACTAAAACAAGTTACGATCATGGTACCGAAACAGTGCTAACACTGCCCAATAAGCAATCCAAATTTAAAGCAACAACCATGGATGATGACTAACGTTCCTTTACACTAACCGAACGCTAGTCCCCAGCCGGTTCCTAATCATCATAACATAGAACCCTTCTGAATAAATATTACATTTTACATTTCTGTTACAATTTCATCACAAATATTTAAGGCTTATGATTGGTTAATTAATTACGTATCATTACCCGTTTTTTCACTTATTTTTACTCGTTGTGAGGCTAAATATTTGCATATCTATCGCAGCTGTACCTTCTCAAATTTAGGTCACAAAAAAAGCATCCGCACTAATGCAGATGCTTTTGCAGGATATTCACGATTACCGGTGCGCAACGTGGAGCCGGTTCATCGCCCGCCGCAATGCGACTTGCGCCCGCGCTAACTCAGCATCATCATGCTTTTGTTGCGCTTCTTGAATCCGACTTTCCGCCCGCTTCCGCGCGTTTTCGGCCCGAGCAACGTCAATGTCATTTTGACGTTCAGCACTGTCCGCTACAATGGTTGCAACGTTCTCGCTGAACTCAACAAAACCACCGTTAACGGCAATTTCATCATCTTCTTGATCACTTTCGATTTGCTTGATTCGGACTTCATCGATTGCTAATGACGCAATCACGGGAATATGGTTCGGTAAAATCCCGAGTTCCCCGTTGATCGTACGTACGATCAACATCGGGGTTTTGTTCTCATAGACCTGACCGTCTGGAGTTACGATGCTAACGGTTAATGATTTTCCATTGTCAGCCATAGAAACCCCTCCTAATCAGTGACCATCGATTTCGCTTTTTCGACGACGTCTTCAATCTTACCAACTTGACGGAATGCGTCTTCTGGTAGGTCATCGTATTTACCTTCAAGGATTTCTTTGAAGCCCTTTACAGTGTCTTTAATTGGTACGTAAGCACCAGGTTGACCCGTAAAGTTTTCAGCAACGAAGAAGTTTTGTGACAAGAAGAATTGAATCCGCCGTGCACGTGCAACGGTCGTCTTTTCTTCGTCAGATAATTCATCCATCCCTAAAATTGAGATGATATCTTGCAATTCACGGTACCGTTGCAAGACCCGTTGAACTTCGGTAGCAACTTCATAATGTTCTTGACCCACGATTGATGGATCCAAGGCGATTGATGAAGAAGCCAACGGATCAACGGCTGGATAAATCCCTTGTTCAGTCAAAGAACGTTCCAGGTTGGTCGTTGCATCCAAATGGGCGAAAGTCGTTGCAGGTGCCGGGTCGGTATAGTCATCGGCAGGCACATAAACGGCTTGAATTGAAGTAACGGAACCCTTCTTAGTTGAAGTAATCCGTTCCTGCAATTGACCCATTTCAGTTGCTAACGTTGGTTGGTACCCAACGGCTGAAGGAATCCGGCCAAGTAAGGCGGAAACTTCAGAACCAGCTTGGGTAAACCGGAAGATGTTATCAATAAATAACAACACGTCTTGGCCAGCAACATCACGGAAGTATTCCGCAATGGTTAAACCAGTCAAGGCAACCCGCATACGGGCACCCGGTGGTTCGTTCATTTGTCCATAGACCATGGCGGTGTTCTTAAGAACCCCAGACCCCTTCATTTCGAAGTAAAGGTCATTACCTTCACGAGTCCGTTCACCAACACCGGTGAAGACGGAAATCCCGTTATGTTCTTGGGCAATGTTATGAATTAATTCCTGGATTAAAACGGTTTTACCAACACCGGCACCACCGAACAACCCAATCTTACCACCACGAACATATGGTGCTAAGAGGTCGATAACTTTAATCCCAGTTTCCAGAACTTCCGTACTGGTCGTTAATTCATCATACTTAGGCGCATCCCGATGGATTGGGTTACGTTCAGCATCTGGACCGAATTCTGGACCACCATCAATGGTTTCCCCTAAAACGTTAAATACCCGGCCTAACGTCTCTTTACCAACGGGAACGGTGATTGAAGAACCAGTGTCTTCAACAACCATCCCGCGACGTAAACCATCCGTACCATCCATTGCGACGGTCCGAACAACCCCGTCACCTAATTCCAACGATACTTCAACCGTTAAGGTTTCGTCGTTGTCTTTTTGGATGATCAAGGCGTTATTAATATCCGGTAACTTGTCGTTTAGAGAGAATTCAACGTCGACAACGGGTCCAATAACTTGTACAACTTTACCTGTACTCATTAGTCGTTAATTCCTCCCACTATTCTTGCGCAACCAAGCCACCAGTGATTTCAGTAATTTCAGTGGTAATAGCAGCTTGACGCGCACGGTTATATTTCAGATTTAAGCGATCGATTAAATCGCCAGCGTTATCTGATGCGGCCTTCATCGCCGTTGACGATGAAGCGTGTTCAGCAGTCTTGGCATCCAAGATTGCCCCATAAACCAGGCTTTCGGCGTATTGTGGCAACACGGCCGACAATATGGCTTCTTCCGATGGTTCCATCTCGTATTCAGGACCAACGTCTACCCGGCTGTCCTTAGCTTTACGGTTATCTTTTTCACTTTGTGCAAAGGTTTCTTCGGAAATCGGCAGCATTTTAACTGACCGGAACCCGGAAGAAAGCCGGTTGATAAAGTGGTTGTAGAAAACGTAAAGTTCATCGAACACTTCGTTATGGTACATCGAGGTGACTGTTTTAACGATTTCCCGCACTTCCTTAAAAGTTGGTACGTCAGAGACGCCGCGGTATTCGTACGCCACGTTTAAGCCGTTCTTTTTAAAGAAGTCCGCACCAGTACCACCTACCGCCAAAACAACGGTATTATCAGCGTTTAAGTCGTGGTTTTGCATAAAGTCATTCGTCTGTCGTAAGACGTTACTATTATAGCTTCCCACAAGCCCCCGGTCAGAGGTAATCACTAATAAACCGGTCTTTTTAACGGGACGTTGTGCCAACAATTCACTAACCGAAATGGTGTTGGAATTACTGTTAGGCACACCGGCACTGGATGTCATCAGATGAGCTTTGGCAAGATGTGACACAATGCTTTCAACTTTTGAAGCGTACACCTGATACGTCGACGTATGCTTTTGAATCTGGTTCAACTTTGCAGTTGAGACCATTTGCATCGCGGACGTAATTTGGTGGGTCTTCTTGGTTGAGTCAATGCGGCGCTTAACATCCATTAATGATTCTGCCATGCACTACTCACCATCCTTTTCAGCCATTAATTACTTTGCAGTAGCAGCGGTAGGCTGGAACTGCGCAGCAAATTCATCCAAAGCACTGTTTAACTTGTCAGTATCTGGTAATTTACCAGTTGAAGTGACAGCGTCAAAGAGTTCTTGGTGATTTGCATGAAGAGATTCAAATAATTCTGCTTGGTAACGCGCAATGTCTGAAACTGCGACTTTGTCCACGTAACCATTCGTCAATGCGTACAGAATCATGACTTGTTCTTCAACCTTTAATGGTGAATGGACAGGTTGCTTCAATACTTCCACGATCCGTTGCCCACGGTTCAACTTAGCTTGCGTTGCCGCATCCAAGTCAGAACCAAATTGTGAGAAGGATTCAAGTTCATGGTATGATGCCAAGTCCAAACGTAAAGTCCCAGCAACGGACTTCATGGCTTTGATTTGAGCATCCCCACCAACCCGGGAAACTGAGGCCCCAGCATCGATGGCTGGACGAACCCCAGAATAGAAGGAATCGCTATCCAAGAAGATTTGCCCATCGGTGATGGAAATAACGTTGGTTGGAATATAAGCGGAAATATCGCCCGCTTGGGTTTCAATGATTGGTAAAGCCGTCATTGAACCGCCACCCAATTCGTCATTCAACTTTGCAGCCCGTTCGAGTAAACGTGAATGCAAGTAGAAAACATCACCAGGGTAAGCTTCACGACCTGGAGGACGACGTAAGATCAATGAAAGTTCACGGTAAGCCGTTGCTTGTTTTGAAAGGTCATCGTACACGATCAAAACGTGCTTGCCATTAAACATGAACTCTTCACCGATCGCTGCGCCGGCGTATGGTGCCAAGTAAAGTAACGGTGCTGGTTCAGAAGGACCGGCCGTTACGACGATGGTGTAATCCATCGCGCCTAACTTCTTAAGCGTTTCAACTTGGGCCCGCACTGTTGAGTCTTTTTGACCAATAGCGACGTAGACACAAATCATATCTTGATCTTTTTGATTTAAAATTGCATCGATGGCAACTGATGTTTTACCAGTCTTACGGTCACCGATAATCAATTCACGTTGGCCACGACCGATTGGAACTAAGGCATCAATGGCCTTGATCCCAGTCTGTAATGGTTCGCTAACGGATTGCCGTTGCATAATCCCAGGCGCTTTATGTTCAATTGGCCGCGTGTTCGTGGTCTTAATTTCACCTAAACCGTCAATGGGTTGACCTAACGGGTTAACAACCCGGCCAATCATGGCGTCCCCAACGGGAACTTCCATGATACGACCTGTCCGCTTGACCGTATCGCCTTCACGAATACCATCAAAATCCCCTAAAACAACGATACCAACATCGTTGCTTTCGAGGTTTTGGACCATTCCATAAACCCCATTACTGAATTCGAGCAATTCACCTTGTAAGGCGTTGTCGAGTCCATGTGCCCGGGCGATCCCATCACCAACGTAGGTGACAGTACCGGTTTCAGCAACTGAGAGTTCAGTCTGGTAACTTTCTAATTGTTGTTTGATTAGAGCACTGATTTCTTCAGATTTAATGCTCATAAAAGTTTCACCTCTTCGTAAACTAATTGTTGATGAGTGCTCGTCTTAAATTCGTTAATTGTAACGCAACGCTACCATCAAACGTTTGATTATTTGATTTCACAATTACGCCACCAATGATTGCTTCGTCCACTTTACGGGTCAAAACAACCTTTTGTGCGCCAACGCGTTGGGCAAACGCCGCTGCAATGGCATCAGCTTGCTCATCTGACAACTTGACCGCAGACGTCACTTCGGCATGCACTATCTTATGACTTTCATCGAAACGTGCTTCAAACGCGTCGACAATGTCAATTAAGTTCGACATGCGGCCGTAATCATACAACATTTGAATAAAGTTTTTAATGTATTCAGAAGCATGGTCAGTCAAAGTTGACAACGTGGCCTGTTTTTGATCAACCGGAAGCAATGATCCTGAAAGGACCTCTGCCAATTGCGGATTGTCGACAAAGACTTGCCGTAATTGCTTTAACTCAGTCAGGAATGCTTCGGTCTGATCCTTTTCAATTGCAAGCTCAAAGAGTGCCTTTGAGTATCGGTTTGCAACTGTAAGTTTATCAAGACTCATGCTTTCCCAACCCTTCAATATACGAATTAATTAATGCCTGTTGGCCTTCCGGATCCAACTGCTTCTTGATAATCTTCGAAGCAATTTCAACCGAAATATCTGCCACGTCAGATTGGACGTTCTTTAAGGCATCTTGACGCTCCTGTTCAATATCCTTGCGCGCGTTTTGCTTATACTGCGTTGCTTCGTTTTGAGCGTCAGCAACGATGGTTGCACGTTGCTTTTCACCACTCTGCTTTGCGTCAGCCACAATTCCACTGGCCTCAGTTCGTGAGTGTGATAAAGCGTCGCGCCGTTGATCTGCTAAGTCGTTGGCCTCTTGCCGTGACTTTTGTGCAGAATCAATATCGTTTGCAATCTTGTCAGCCCGTTCACCCATCATTTTCGTGATTGGGTTCCAAGCAACGACTGCAATTAACGCCATCAAAATAATGAAACTAATCGCAATAAACAGCATATCGCCAAGGTATAAACCGGATGATGCACCGAGAATTAAATGCGAGAGCATCTAATGACACCTCCTTCTTTCATTTTCATTAAAATGAACTCGTTGACCAATGATTACTTGTTCATAACCATCAAGGCAACAACGAAGGAAATGATTGGCATTGATTCAATTAACCCAACACCGATGAACATGTTAGTCCGTAATTGACCAGATAATTCTGGCTGACGGGCCATACCTTCAAGCATCTTTGAAATAACCAAACCGTTACCAATACCGGCACCTAAAGCGGCACCAAACATAGCAATACCTGCAGCAATTGCTCCCATAATTTGTGTATCCTCCTTAAAATTAAAAAACAAGAAATTCTTTATTCCTCAGATGAAACCTTTTGAGAAATATAAACTGAAGTCAAGGTGACAAACACGAATGCTTGAACACTCCCGATAAATACTGAGAACCCTTGCCAAAGAAATTCAATTGGGAAGGAGTAGACGTAACTGAACCAGCTACCACTCCCGGTTGCTAAAGTCGCAACCTTACTCAATAACATTTCACCAGCAAAGATATTCCCGAACAACCGGAGTCCTAAGGTTAGGAAGTCGGTAAACTGTTCGAAAATGTTGATCGGCAAGAATACAAGGAACGGTGAAGTGTACTCTTTAAGATAACCCTTCATACCCTTCTTTTGTACTCCAGCAGCATGCGCTATTGCCACTGTCATAAATGACAACGTCAACGTCACAATCGGATCTGCGGTTGGACTTTTAACGTACGTATACTGGCCGACTTGGACGTGTAAGAACAACCCAAGTTGGTTAGCGACGAAGATGAATAGGAACAGCGTGAACGCGTACAAACCGAAATGTCCCGCGTCATTACCCTTGATCGAACCCTTGACAATGCCATTCGTGAACTCGATGAGCCACTCCAGCACATTTTGGCCACCCTTAGGCTTAAGCGTTATATGTCGCGACAATAAGAAAACAAATAAGAAGACTATTAGACACGTCAACAGAATTGAAATGTCATTCGCAATATTAAACGTTAACCCTAGAAAGTGAACCGTAGGAACTGCCTCATCCACTGAATTTCACCTCTTTCCTTTAATTTCAGGTGCACGATAACCTTAACCTGTAACGAACACAACGTCAATTTTATCGGAATCTGAAATGGTAGACTAGGGTCACCCCTAATCAAAATACAATGGTAATAATACCACCACCGTCGAAAAATTTCAAAACAATTTCACGTTTTCTTCACGACGTAAAAATCCCACGATATCAAGCTTTCAATCAACTTTCACACCGTAGGATTTTCATAAAGTCATTCTGATTTTCAATTCTTACAAGCGTTGGTTGCGCTTACTCTTCATTAACCGCCGTCTTTGGTAAGATTAAGTTCATCAAAATTCCTAACACCGTTGCGACCGCCAAACCACTGAATTGGAAAGAATTAATTTGTAAATAGGCATTTCCAATCCCAATAACTAAAACTGCGGATGCGATCATTAAATTCCGTTTTTTATTGAAATCAATTTTATTATCAATCAGAATTCGCATCCCGCTGGAAGCAATCACCCCAAATAAGAGGAAGCTGACCCCACCAATTACTGGTGACGGAATACTTTCAATCAAAGCGGATAATTTACCAACGAAACTAAAGACGATGGCGAAGAACGCTGCGCCGCCTAAAACGTAGATACTATGTACCCGCGTAATCGCTAAAACACCGATATTTTCACCATAAGACGTTACTGGCGGGCCACCAAAGAAGGCCGCCACAATTGAAGCCGTCCCATCACCGGCTAAGGTATGATTTAAACCGGGATCCTTGAAGAAGTTCCGCTTAGTCAATTTATTTAATACCATGATGTGGCCCATATGTTCGGACATCGTCACAAAGGCAATCGGTGCCATACTCAATATGGCGCCCCAATACATGCCTGGATGGTACGTTACAAATGGAATTTGAAATTTCGGTAACGAGAACCAGGGTGCGTCCATGACCGGCTGAAAGTTCACGATACCAGCAGCCACAGCAATCAAGTACCCACACACGATTCCTAATAAAATAGGAACCAGGCTCATGAACCCGCGCAGGTACATGTTAAAGACAATCGTCAAAAGCATTGTCAGCATGGCAACGATGAAGTATCGCAGGCTATACGCGCTACCATTCATCGTCGCATCCTTAGCAGCCGTACCCGCTAAGGACAACCCAATCACCATAACAATTGGGCCAACAACAATTGGTGGTAAAGCCTTATCGATCCACCCTGAACCAACTAAAGTCACTAGCAGGCTCACTAACAAGTAAACACACCCAACGGCAATGGTCCCCTGTGCAATGGCCGGGTATCCTGCCGTCTTCATCAATGATTGCATCACCACAATAAATGAAAAACTAGACCCCATGTATGCCGGAATTTTATGTCGGGTAATTAAAATATACATTAAGGTCCCAACCCCGGAACTGAATAACGCAATCCCTGGATCCAGGCCCACCAAGATTGGCACTAACACGGTCGAACCAAACATAGAGAACAAGTGTTGAATCGACAATCCTAACCAACTACCAAATTTCGGTCGGTCATGAATATCTAAGACAACATCATCATTGTGAAACGCTGGCTTCTTTGTCATAACGCACCCCTTTTTACAAAAATTGCCATGAAAAAACAGCCCACCACTCAAAGTGGCCGGGCTGTCAGAAAATTCACGCAAATCCAGTAAGGGTTCACACATCCGTCATCCTTATCAGCCTCTCTGAGCTAATTTAAAGGAACTGTTCAATTGCAAATAATTTTACTCGTGAACGTTGTGCTTGTCAACTAACAAAAGCAAATCTCAATCATAACCATGACCTAATTCAATCAGATCAATTGACCTAGTATCAGCAACCAAATATATTTCACATTGTACACACGTGTAATATATTTGGTCGCTTTCCACCCGCTTTATTGATTACTTCCTTATATAATAGGAAATAATTATTGAATAGGCCACTCCGTCGAACAGAATTGGGTGCTATAAAGTATGGCCCCAACTATAATTCATTTTGAAACGTCACTTCAAGCTCGATAACCAGCGACTTTAAAATGCCCTACGAGATTGGCGTAAAAATCACCTACCAATCATCCCCACCCGACTACACTAAAACAGCTGTACCATTGTTATTATTGTCAGCTGATCTGAGGTTGCCACTGATGGCATCGGTCGTGATGGTGGCGTTGGAGCGGCGCTTTTTTGCCGTTCCTTACACCACGGACGGTCCAGAACAGTTGCGTCCTTTGCAACTGTTCTGGGCGAGGGGTTAGACCGCTCCCCAGGCTAACCCCGGTCCCACGACCGCATGTCATCAGTGGCAACCGGAATAACTGACAAGTGGCTGTTTTATTTAAAAGACAAAAAATAGCGCAGGACTATAAAGTCCGTACGCTATTTTAAAAGCTATTTACTTCGTACCAAACAAGCGGTCACCGGCATCGCCCAAACCTGGGACAATGTAGCCATCTTCATTCAGATGGTCATCTAATGCGGCCGTGTAGATATCAATATCTGGGTGAGCTTCTTGAAGGGCTTTAACCCCTTCTGGAGCAGCAACTAAACACATAAACTTGATATTGCTTGCGCCCCGCTTCTTCAACATGTCCATGGCCATGATGGCAGAACCACCAGTGGCTAACATTGGATCAACCACGAATAATTGGCGTTGTGAAATATCACTTGGCAATTTAACGAAGTATTCAACTGGCTTTAAAGTCTTTTCGTCGCGATACATCCCGACGTGACCAACTTTAGCGGCGGGAATCATGTTTAAGACCCCGTCAACCATACCTAAGCCTGCCCGTAAGATTGGCACGATAGCTACTTTCTTACCAGCTAGTGTCTTCTGGGTCGTCTTGCAAATTGGCGTTTCAATTTCAATATCTTCCAAAGGCATGTCCCGTGAGACTTCGTATGCCATCAAAGTTGAAATTTCATTGACCATTTCACGGAAAACCTTTGTTCCACATTGCTTTTCCCGAATAATCGTTAACTTATGTTGAATGAGCGGATGATTCAAAACCTCAAACTTACCCATGTTGCTACGCACGCTCCTTAGTGATTTCTTTCTATTGTAGCTAATTTAGAGAGAAAAAACCAGACCCCAATATAAATTCCTTAATCAACATCGATTGGGTGTTTCGATGTTAACGCCATTGCTTGCTGTTTGACATCGTCCAAGTTGGCTTGATCTTGAGGCGCTTTTAAAGCTTGTAAAATCAATTTGGCGACTTGGGCCGCTTCAGGCGCGTCAAAACCACGCGTTGTGATAGCGGGTGTCCCTAGACGAATCCCGGACGTCTTGAAGGCGCCTAACGTTTCGTTTGGAATGGCTTCCTTGTTAACGGTAATGTACACCGTATCCAGTAAGTCTTGGACTTGGCGACCATTTAAACCGGACTTCGTAATGTCCAAAGTCATCAAATGGTTATCCGTTCCACCAGAGATAACCCGAACGAGGTCGGATTGATTGAAGACTTCCGCCATTGCTTGAGCGTTATCAATAATTTGTTGGGCGTAGGCTTTAAATTCTGGTTGTAAGTCTTCACCTAAAGCAATCGCCTTACCAGCAATCACGTGGTCTAATGGACCACCTTGGTTGCCTGGGAAGACCGCGGAGTTGATCTTCTTGCCATATTTTTCTTTGGCAAGGATCATCCCACCACGTGGGCCGCGTAACGTTTTATGCGTTGTTGTCGTTACCACGTCGGCGTAAGGGACTGGACTTGGATGTAACCCCGCCGCAACTAACCCAGCAATGTGGGCCATGTCGACCATCAATAGGGCGCCGACTTCATCCGCAATTTCACGGAACTTCGCAAAATCAATGATGCGGCTGTAGGCTGAGGCCCCGGCCACGATCAATTTAGGCTTAAATGCCTTAGCTTGTTCTAAAATTGCATCGTAATTTAATTCTTCAGTTTCAGGATCCAACCCATAATCATTAAAATCATAAAGTTTTCCTGAGAAGTTGACACTGGAACCGTGGGTCAAATGACCACCCGCATCCAGCGACATCCCCATGACCCGGTCACCTGGTTGGATCAAGGCCATGTAAGCAGCGGCGTTTGCCTGTGAACCAGAATGTGGTTGCACGTTGGCATATTCGGCGCCAAATAATTTCTTTGCTCGTTCAATGGCCAACGTTTCAACTTGGTCAATGAACTCGTTGCCACCGTAAAAACGGTGACCAGGATAACCTTCAGAGTACTTGTTAGTGAGGACACTACCCTGAGCAGCCCGTACGCCTTTTGAGACGATGTTTTCGGAAGCAATCAACTCAATATTATGTTGTTGACGCGCCTGTTCCTTACTAATAGCAGACCATACTTCTGGATCTTGTTCTTGGTAATTCATGAATAATTCTCCTCCATTTCGCAAGTGACAACTTTCGGGTTTTCCCGACTTTCAATCATTATACACTAAAATGGGTTTGACCGGCAGATTTATTTAACCGGTTCATATAGGCAGCTCCTAAACCGTTATTATCAAAGGATTGACAGAGAATATCCTTAATATTAGTTTCGGTATCGAAATGTCTCAGCCCCGCAAACAGTTCCTGAGTTGCCGATTGAATTCCCGTTCCTAACGAAAATTGTTCGCAATTAGCTGGCAAGACATTATTCGCTAAAACGCTGTCCGTTGCCATCACTCCCATTGGGACCTTTTGTTGGGCCGCCCACGTTAACGCGGCTGGCCAATCTTCCGTACGATCAACAATGTAAACCTGTGCATCGGGCGCGTAGTGCTTGTATTTCATCCCGGGTGCTTTTGGTACTTCCGTCGCCCCAACGTGATGTTGTTCAGTCTGAACGGGCATCCCAATCACTTCTTCAATCGCGCTGGCCGTTACGGCACCGGGCCGTAAAATGGCCGGCATATCCGTTGAAAGGTCGAGGACGGTCGATTCAACGCCGACTTTGGTTGCGCCGTCGTCCAAAATACCAGCAATCTTACCGTCTAAGTCATGCAAAACGTGCTGTGCGGTGGTGGGACTAGGCTTACCCGACGTATTGGCAGATGGCCCAACGATTGGCGTATGGGCTTGCTTGATTAACGCCAACGTCGCAGCGTTATCCGGATTCCGGAATGCCGCCGTATTCAAGCCGCCCGTCACTTCAGGCGCTAAGGCCCCCGGCTTCAGCTTAAAAATCATCGTCAGTGGACCGGGCCAAAATGCCTTGACCAATTTCTTGGCTGCCTCTGGTAACGGTTGGGCAAAACGCTCCACCGTTTCAAGATCGGCCACGTGGACAATCAGTGGATTATCGCTGGGACGCCCCTTTGCGACGTAAACTTGCTTGACCGCGGCCACGTTAGTCGCGTCGGCACCTAAACCATAGACGGTCTCGGTTGGAAATGCGACTAATTGCCCTTCATTAATTAACTGAGCAGCCGCACCGACTTCACTCGGCTTAAATATTTTTGTTTTCATTATTATTAGCTTCCTCACTTATGATTGATAACCCGTAACATCCGGTCATGGCCCGCCATGTCTTGACGAATCGTGACCGTTGCTTTTGGCATTGCTTGTTGGAATAATTGTTGAATTGCCGCACCTTGATGGTAGCCAAATTCTAAGTACAGCCGACCATTATCTGTTAAGTGCGTCGCAACCGTCGCCGCTAACTGTTCATAAAGCGCTAGTCCCTGGTGATCAGCAAACAACGCTTGTTGGGGTTCGTAGTTCAACACACTGGCATCCATGACCGCTTCTTCGGCATGTGCAATGTAAGGTGGATTGCTGACGATGACGTCAAACGCTGTTGATGGCACCGCTTGTAACAAGTTGCTTTCATAAAACGACACTTTCAATCCTAAACGTGCCGCATTCGCCTCAGCAACGGCCAACGCCGCCGATGAAATGTCACTCGCACTCACTTGCCAAGTGGCTTGTTCGTGCTTCAACGCTAACGCAATGGCACCGGAACCCGTCCCAACATCTAATAAGTTAAGCGTCCGTGCATCCGCGTAATCGGTCAAAATCCAATCGACCAGCTCTTCCGTCTCCACCCGTGGAATTAAAACTGCGGGATTAACCGTTAGTTCTAAGCCGTAAAACGGTGCCCA
This sequence comes from Lactiplantibacillus paraxiangfangensis, assembly GCF_036246185.1. Taxonomy (NCBI): domain Bacteria; kingdom Bacillati; phylum Bacillota; class Bacilli; order Lactobacillales; family Lactobacillaceae; genus Lactiplantibacillus; species Lactiplantibacillus paraxiangfangensis. The sequence continues at coordinate 31,287 of NZ_BTPW01000020.1, read as the reverse complement.
ACCCAGCACGTATTGTGCGGGCTCGCCCGCTACGACCCGGTCAACGGCGGCCTGGTAAGTTTGATAAACGTCACTAGGCATTGTGTCACGGTACCGAATCAACAATTGGGTCTGATTTAAATGCGTTAACCCGAGCATTAAAAACCGCGCACTGTCCGTTGGTAAGTCCGCCGTTTTTAGACAAAAAGAAGCCCATTTCTGGGCTTCAAAGTAAGTTGGGGCAGAATTAGTCATTGGCTAATCGCTCCATCTTCTTGGCTTGATCTGCTAAGACCAACGCGTCGATGACTTCATCCAATTCACCGTTCATTACCCGGTCTAATTTATTTAACGTTAAACCAATCCGGTGATCCGTAACCCGGTTTTGTGGGTAGTTATACGTCCGAATTCGTTCGGAACGATCCCCACTACCGACGGCTGATTTCCGTTCGGCGTCGTATTGGTTTTGTTCCCGCGACTGGTAGTAGTCGTAGACCCGTGCGCGTAAGATTTCCATCGCCTTCGCCCGGTTTTGTTGTTGTGACCGTTGATCTTGCATTGAAACAACGATCCCCGTAGGCAAGTGGGTCATCCGAACGGCAGAAGACGTTTTGTTAATATGCTGACCACCGGCACCGGAAGAACGGAACACGTCGGTCCGGATATCCTTTTGTTCCAACTTAATATCAACGTCTTTAGCTTCAGGCATGACCCCAACCGTTGCAGTTGACGTGTGGACCCGGCCAGCTGATTCGGTAACGGGCACCCGTTGAACCCGGTGCGCGCCACTCTCATACTTCAGCTTTGAGTAAACTTTCTTACCAGAAATAATCAGCACGATTTCCTTAAACCCACCGACTTCCGTTTCGTTACGGTCGGCGACTTCAACGTTCCAGCCTTGGCGTTCTGCGTATTTTGAATACATGTTGAAGAGGTCCGCCGCAAACAAACTGGCTTCATCCCCACCGGCAGCACCGTGGATTTCCATAATAATGTTCTTATCATCATTCGGGTCCTGTGGCAACATTAATAAGGTAATTTCATGTTCCAACTGTTCTTTTTCGGCGTTCAAGTTCTTCAAGTCTTCTTTGACCATTGAACTCATCTCGTCGTCTAATTTTTCCCGTAATAATTCGTTGTTTTCTTCGATCTGGCTTTGAACTTCCTTGTAATGGTTATACTTTTCAACCGTTTCGCGGATGTTCCCCATTTCTTTCGACAACTTCATAAAACGTTGCGAATCTGCAATCACTTCAGGATCACTTAACAGTTCACCCAGTTCTTCATAACGGTCCGCAACCGCCTGTAATTTATCAAAAAACTTATCCATACTTAGTTAATTCCTCACTTTGTTAATTTCGGCGGGTAAAAGTAGTGTCGTCGACAAACCGGGTAGTACGCCTCGTTGCCCCCGATTTGAACTTGTTCGCCCTCGTAGACGGGTTTGCCATCATGAAAACGTAAATTCATAATGGCTTTTTTGCGACAGAACCAGCAGATGGTCTTCATTTCTTCAATCTTATCCGCATACAATAGTAGGTACTTACTGCCTTCAAACAGTTCATTGCGAAAATCATTTTTTAACCCAAACGTCATCACTGGGATATGCAAATCGTCAACGATGTGGGCCAGCTCTAAAACGTGGTGTTTTTTCAAGAACTGCGCCTCATCAATTAAGATGCAGGCCGCATCAAGGTTCGTCTTCTTGACCACGTCCAACACGTTGGTATCATCAAAAACCGGAATTGCTTCACGCTTTAAGCCAATCCGACTTGCCACGTAGCCAACCCCATCGCGGTTATCTAAGCCGCTTGTCATAATAATGACCGACTTATTTTGCTCCTCATAGTTGTGGGCCACTTTCAAAATTTCAATGGTCTTCCCACTATTCATCGCACCATATCGAAAGAATAACTGTGCCAAGCGACTCATTCCCCTTTTTTACACATTTCTAATCAATTATAGCGGATTTTCCCGCGAATTTCAGCACTGAGCTGTGAAAAGCTATTAACGAATTCATAAGTTGGACTTAAACGGCGGGAGTATCGCTTTTCTTTTAGGAGCGTTCAGTATAAAATACTTGAGAGTAGGACGTTTGTCCGAGCTTTGGTTTTCACTGCGCACCGATTTTTACTAGGCGCAAATTAATATATAGGGGTACGGATAACTTATGTCAATTAATAGTACATTAGCCACTTGGACCGGCAAATCCGCGTATTGGTTTTTACACACCTTTCGTGGCGGCGGAAGTTCCTTGCCTGGTAAGCTGGCGTTAAAACTCGATCCAGCCATTTTAAAACATCTCGCGAAAAACTATGACGTCATCGTCATTACTGGGACCAATGGTAAAACACTTACGACCGCACTGACGGTCAAAGTTTTACGCGAACAGTACCCTGACATTTTGACCAACCCTAGTGGCTCCAATATGAAACAAGGCATCGTGACGACCTTTTTAACGGCCCCTAAAGCGCATCAAAAACCGCTAGCCGTTTTAGAAGTCGACGAAGCTAACGTCATCATGGTCACGAAGTACATCACGCCCAAAGCGTTTGTCTTCACCAACATTTTCCGTGATCAAATGGACCGCTACGGCGAAATTTATACCACTTACAAAAAAATCTTAGATGGGGTCGCGCTGGCACCCGAAGCGACGATCATTGCTAACGGCGACCTGCCCCTCTTCCACTCAAAGAAATTGCCGAACCCCATTTTATACTACGGATTCGATTATCAAGCTGACCACGACCAACAGGCACCGGCTAATACGGACGGCCTGTTATGTCCTAACTGTCAACACATTTTGCGCTACCATAGCCGCACTTATAGCAATATGGGGAAGTATTACTGTCCACACTGTGGTTTTGAACGCCCACAGCTGACTTGGAAGCTCAACGCCTTAACTACGATGACACCGACGAGTTCTGATTTTGAAATCAACGGTCAACCAATGCACTTAAATATCGGTGGCCAATATAATATTTATAACGCGTTAGCGGCTTTTGCGGTTGGCCGTTTCATGGACGTTCCCGCTAAAAAGATCGCCCACGCACTCAGCGAAAATGACGAACAAGTCTTTGGTCGCCAAGAAATTTTCCACGTTGGGGACAAGGACGTCACGCTAGTCTTGGTCAAAAATCCGGTTGGTTTAAACCAAGTGATTCAAATGATCAGTACCGACGACCGGCCTTTCTCCTTTGCGGCGTTGTTGAATGCCAACTACGCTGATGGAATTGACACTAGTTGGATCTGGGACGGCGACTTTGAGAAGTTGTTACAAATGGACATCCCCGCTTTCATTAGTGGTGGTGAGCGTTACCGCGACATCACGTTCCGTTTGAAGGTTGCCGGGGTCACAACCGATGACTTAACGGTTATCCCCGACTTAACGGAAATGACCGCTGCCATTCAAAAATTACCAACTAAACAGGTCTACGTCGTCGCAACGTACACGGCGATGCTCCAATTACGGAAACAACTAGCCAGTCAAGGCATTATTGATGGGGGGATGGCTTAATGACTTACACACTACACGCCGCCCATTTATACGGCGACTTAATGAATACCTACGGCGACATTGGCAATATCTTAGCCATGCGCTACTACGCTAAAGCAGTCGACGCCACCATTGACGTTGACTTGGTCAGCTTGGACGACACCTTTGATGCCGACCAGTACGACTTCGTTTTATTCGGCGGCGGTCAAGACTACGAACAGACCATCGTCTCTAAAGACCTTCAGACTAAAAAGGCCGCACTAACGGACTACATCGAAAACGGTGGGCCCTTCTTGGCCATCTGTGGTGGGTTTCAAATGTTAGGCCACTACTACATCGGGGCTCAGGGTGAAAAAATCCCCGGTATCGGTGCACTGGACCACTACACGCTAAGCCAAGACAATAACCGGTTCATCGGTAACATCACGATCAAAAACGCCGAGACCGACCAAACCTACTACGGCTTTGAAAACCACAACGGGATGACCTTCCTCGGTGAAGGTGAACGTCCACTCGGTAAAGTTTTGCAAGGTAACGGGAATAACGGCAAGGACGCAACCGAAGGCGTTATTTATAAAAACACCTTTGGGTCATACTTCCACGGCCCAATCCTCGCCCGCAACGAAGCGCTCGCTAAGCGGATTCTTAAATTGTCCTTACAACGGAAGTACCCGGATGCCGATTTCAGCGCTCTTGATCAATTAAACGAAGACCTGACCAAAAACGTCGTGGTCAAGCCTTAATCGTTATTTAACAGCTAAACGTTTGCCCCACTCCCCAGCCCAATCCGATAACCCGGTTATGTCTAGGAAGTGGGACAAACGTTTTTTAGTTACAGCCTCAATGTAAGCCCTACCATTAGTTAACCCCTCAAAGTTATAAAAAATATTTATAGACTTTAAAGAAGTAATCCTACAATAACCTGATAGTATCAGTTAATTAGGCAAAAAAAGATTGATCCGCTAAACTGCGCGTATCAATCTTTTTTATCATATCAGGGGTTTAACTAATTACGCTTTTTCACCAGGTTCAGAAGCAATAATTTGTAAGTCACCCTTTAACGTCCATTGTTTAACATCAAACGGTAAAATGAAGTGCACACCCTTAGCAAGTGGATAATCCTTGCCATCAACACTGATGCTCCCCTTGCCAGCTAATACGGAGACCAAGGTGTATGGGGCTTTACCACGATTGAAGGTCGCTTGACCATCAGTCAAACGCCATTGCCAAACACCAAAGAATGGTGACTGGACGTACTTCGTGACGGTCGCATCCCCAACCTTCGTCGTCGTAATATCTAGGTCAGGATCATGGTGCGGCACGTTCGTCGTATCAATTGACTGTTGCAAGTGCAATTCACGCTTTTGACCAGTCGTCTTGTCAACCCGGTCCCAATCGTAAAGCCGGTAAGTGGTGTCAGAACTCTGTTGCGTTTCAAGCACCATGATGCCCTTCCCGACCGCGTGAATGGTCCCAGATGGCACGTAGAGGAAGTCACCCGGTTTAACGGGTACCCGCCGTAAAAGCTTATCCCATTCGCCGTTATTGATCCATTCGGCAAGTTGTTCACGGGTCTTGGCGTGGTGACCATAAATCATCGTCGCCCCTGGTTCAGCCGCAATCACGTACCAGCATTCAGTTTTGCCGAGTTCGTGCTCATGTTCAGCGGCGTAAGCATCGTCGGGATGGACTTGCACGGATAAGTCTTCACTGGCATCCAAAATCTTAGTTAACAGTGGGAACACGTCGCCCTTGGCATTGCCAAAAACATCGCGGTGTTCGGCCCAGACCCGGTCCAAAGTCATCCCTGCGTACGGTCCGTTTTCAACGGTTGCGGGACCATGGGGATGCGCTGAGATTGCCCAGCATTCACCAGTATGGTCACTTGGAATATCGTAACCAAAGTCAGTATGTAACTTCGTACCGCCCCAAATTTTTTCGTGAAAAACGGGCTCTAAGAAATAAGGTTCGCTCATAAATTCGACACACTCCATTGTTTGATTTGTTAGTTAAATTCTATCATAAATGAAAGCGGTTGTGAAATGATGACTATTCTTTTATTAAAAATTGTCTATTCTTTTATTCGCCATTAGCAACGTCTGCTAGCCAAGCCGCAATTAGGTGCCGCCGTGCCGGTAAGAAACTACTGTTGCGCACCGTTGGATGAACCCGATTGGACAGAAAAATCAAACCAATCTGGCGTTGGCGATCTAACATCAATAACGTTCCGGTATAGCCGGTGTGAAAAATAATCGGTGGCTGTTGTGCGTCCGAATGCCATAAGTTCCAACCAAAGCTGCGCCGCAAGTGGTGGTTCGGCGTCCAATCACGATAAAGTTGTTGAATCGTCGGCTGATCAAGCACGCTCGGCACATCCAACTGACCTAACATGAGCCGGGAAAAACGCGTCAAGTCGGCGACACTGGCAAACAAGCCAGCCGAACCGCAGTGTTCTTGAAGCACCTGCCCCTTTGGATCGTGCACGATGCCCCGCAAAAGCCCCGTCGTTTGTGAGTAAACCGTTGGGACGGCCTGCGCTGGGTCCGGTGTAAACGTGGCATCCGGTAACCCTAATGGCTCTAATACACGGTGAGTCACGGCATCCTGAACCGCTTCCCCCGTTAATTTTTCAATAATCAGGCCCATTAAAATTAGCCCCAGGTCCGTATAGACCACCCGGTGATTTAAGTTTGCCGCGCTGACGGGCAATGCTTGAATCGCCGCTAGTAGGTCGCTTGCGGGCAATGCATTACGATTCGAAATATAGCCACTGAGCCCACTCGTATGCGTCATTAAATTTAAGACGGTCACCGCTGGCGCTTGAAAAGCTGGTAAATAATCGTGTACCGGCCGATTGATGTCCAAAGCGCCACTTTTCATCAACTGTAAGGCGACCGTCGTCGTTCCGACCACCTTAGTGACCGATGCCAGATCATACAACGCGTGGGGCCACAAAGCTTCTCGTTGCGGTTCAATGGCCGCCACGCCGACCTGCCGCTGGACAAGGTCGGTTCCACTAATCAGGCCATAACTGGCCCCCGGAATAACGCCTTGATCAACCATTGCTTGAATGACTTGCTGTGTTCTTTCAAATTCCATCTATTGCATTCTCTCTTCTAAAATAATTACTTTCAGTATGCGTCAACTTTCTGGCAATCACTAGTCGTTTTAACAAAACTTAGTGATTCTGTTCGTGGAGCAGCCGGGGTAATACGGCCGCCCAATACGCGATAAATCCGATTACGGCGACACTACCAGCAACGTGAATCCCAATAAATTGTAATTGCCACAAGATCATCGCAACGACGATCACAGTGGCGCTCCCCCACTCAACGTACTTGCCATAACGATATAAAAAAGCCATGGTATCACCTCTATTAACTTATATTTTAACGAACAGCTGGCTATCCAGTCAAAATAAAACGACGATCAATACCGCTAAGCAGTACTAATCGTCGCTAAATCACTTATTTTAATCTAAATCTACCTTTTGTACCCAGCCTTCAGGGGCTTCACGGTCCCCAAATTGAATCCCCGTTAATTCGTCATATAACTTCTTCGTGACGGGGCCAACTTCCGTTTCACTATAGAAGACGTGAAGGTTACCGTTATGTTCCAACCCACCGATTGGTGAAATAACGGCGGCCGTCCCACAAGCACCGGCTTCTGCAAAACGGTCTAAATCGTCGATGTAGACGTCGCCTTGTTCGGTCTTCATCCCAAATTTATGTTCTGCTAAGTAGAGCAATGAGTACTTAGTGACGGAAGGCAAGATTGATGGTGACTTTGGTGTCACAAACGTGCCATCTTTAGTAATCCCAAAGAAGTTCGCTGAACCTACTTCTTCAATCTTCTTGTGGTCCACTGGATCCAAGTAAACACAATCCGAGTAACCATGTTGATGTGCTTCTTGTCCTGGGAATAAGCTAGCCGCGTAGTTCCCACCGACTTTATAAGCACCGGTCCCTTTATGTGCAGCCCGGTCGTAGTTTGACGTCGTGAAGTTAGTTGGCGTCATGCCGCCCTTGAAGTAACTCCCAACGGGCATTGCAAAGACTGTGAAAATGTATTCTTGGGCAGGATGGACACCGATGTTGCCACCGACCCCAATCATTAAAGGCCGTAAATACAAGGTTGCGCCCGTCCCATATGGTGGAACGTAGTCTTGGTTCGCCTTAACAACTTGCTTGACCGCGTCAACGAACATGTCGGTTGGGACTTGTGGCATTAACAAGCGTTCACAGCTGGTCTGCATCCGCGCTGCGTTCCGGTCTGGCCGGAATAATTGAACACTACCGTCCTTAGTCCGATAAGCTTTTAAGCCTTCAAAATCTTGTTGACCATAGTGCAAAGCTGTCGAACCTTCACTAATATGTAAAGTTGCATCACCAGTAAGTTCTTTCTTATACCACTCGCCATCTTTATAATACGCACGATAACGATATGGAAGATTGCGGTATTCAAACCCTAAGTTATTCCAGTCCAATTGTACATCTGCCATGTAATTCAACTTCCTTTATATGTAATTTACTCAAATTAATTAATTTGAATTTAATTAAAAGATTAATAGTTTATGAGAACTTTGTCAAGCTGTTTCAGAAAACATTTTCCATCAAATGAATTAATCTTTGTTATAATGGACTTAAATTTAACAAAGGACTGGTTCGTCGTGGCAAGTAATTCTGATTCAATCTATAATGTCATGTTCTATATCGCTCATCACCCGGCAGAAATCACCTTCACGACACCGGGCTACACCAACGTGGTGCGCATGAGCATTCCCGACCAGATTAAAGTCGCCAACCCGGAAATCTACTTTCCCAATAACAAACTGCTCGTCAACCGTTTTCAGGACGACTTTGTGGCCAAAAATGGTAACTTACTCGACTTTTTCTTCGATTACACCGAAAAAAAAGTCCCCAACTATCACGAAGTCTGGGTCTCTACTGCCCATCTGTCTGACAAACATATCTATTTTTTGGAATTGTCATTTGAATAAATTCATCGGAGCTTACGGCAAACGTCGTGGCTCTTTTTTTAGTTTCGAAATCCAGTGACACATTTATTAATTTTCAAAGCAGCTACTGCTATAGCACACTCAAGCCGGCGTAATCACCTATTTAGCGAAGGCTGGCAGAATTGGTGTGCCGTGGTATCCAGATTGGTCGGCGCTTTCTAGCCGACTAATCTGGATGGGCAATTCAAAGACGCGGTCTATCGGCTTTGAATTGAGGCGCCAGACCGCCCTGTGGCTGGGGCCGTCCCTCATGGCACACCGGTTCTGCCAGCCGAAGCGACTAATACATAAAAAAACGGACGACCCATTGGCATTACTGCCTTGGTCGTCCGTTTGAGATTAGATTACTTATTCATAAAAATGTAAAGGTCAGCGGCTGAGACACCAATCGTAAAGCGAACCCCTTTTGATGTAATGGGATCGATCGTGGTCGTACTGCTGTTATTACTCTTGGTTTCTTTTTGGAACTTCTTCATCACGGTCTTAGCATCGGCACCAGTCGTGGTGCTCAACAGCGCAAAAGCCGTCCCGAAATTCTTTTGGCGGGTCTTATTTTTGAACGCCTTAGTTGGGACAATCATTGCTGCACCTAAAACGTCACCCTTTTGAACATTAAGACGAACCGTGTAGTCCTTAGTCTTAAGCACATTGGTTAGGCCGTCACTTGGTGTCTTCGTTGGCAGTAAGTCATCTTTGACCTTGGCCTTCGCAGTCTTCATGGCTGCGGCAACTTGCTTCTGGCTGGTTTGTAAGCTAGCCGCCTCAGTCTTCAACTTTGCACCAGCGACTTGTTGGGCTTGTAACGTTTGGGCACCCGTCGCAGCGGCAGCACCACCAGCTTTAAGTTGGGCTTGCGCCTTTTTAACTTTAGCTTGGATCGCCGTCTGTTGCTTCTTCAAGGCCGCACCCTGCGTCTGTAACTTTTTAGCAGCGGCTTGGTCGGACTTGCTGAGCTTGGACCCAATCAAAGCATTGTTGTAAGTCGTTGCCATCTTTTGATAGCCAACGAGCTTCTTACTGCCTTGAACGTGAACCGTCTTTGAGCGGCTACCAGATTTGATCTTGACCGTCTGGCGGGTCGTCTTCGTTGGAACTTGAATCACAAACGTATGGTTACGAACGCGCGCGTGTTTTGTCTTGGCACCGTCAATTTGGTAACTGACCCGACTTGTCTTCGCATTACCCTTAACGGCAGCGACTAACCCGTTTTGTTTGTAAGTGGTTTTAGTGGTTGATAAAGTGGACTGCCCACAGCCTGCTAATACTAAACTAAGCAGACCTGCGCCGGCAACCACCATTACTGTTTTCCGAAACAAATGACACCCCTCCTTTAATCAATATCGATATTTCCAGTAAACTGACTGTTATATAAGTCAGCATAGAACCCGTTTTGAGCCATTAACTCTTCGTGAGTCCCCGTTTCAACAACGGAACCGTGGTTCATTACGATAATATTATCGGCACCTTGAATCGTTGATAACCGGTGCGCAACCACGAAACTAGTCCGGTCTTTCAATAACCGTTCCATGGCGTGTTGAATGTGCACTTCAGTCCGAGTATCCACTGAACTCGTCGCTTCATCCAAAATCAGGATTTCTGGATCGGCAACAAAGGCTCTGGCAATGGTCAAAAGTTGACGTTGCCCTTGTGAAATATTAGAAGCTTCTTCGTTTAAGACGGTATCGTAGCCATCTGGCAACTTCCGTACAAAGCTGTCCACGTGGGCCGCTTTGGCCGCAGCCATAATTTCGTCCTTACTTGCATCTTCACGTCCGTACTTCAAGTTGTCATAGATTGTCCCGGTAAATAGCCAGGTATCTTGCAACACCATTGCGAAGTGCGACCGTAAGTCTTCCCGCTTCAAATCACGGGTATCAGTCCCATTCAAACGAATCGAACCGCCCTTGATATCGTAGAAACGTTCTAGCAAGTTGATAATGGTCGTCTTACCGGCACCAGTAGGCCCGACAATGGCGACCTGTTGCCCACGTTTAACGTCTAAGTTGTAGTCCTTCATCAGCAAGGCGTCGTCGGTATAACCAAATTGAACGTGTTCCAAACTGATCAGGTTATCCGTATCCGTCTTAGCTGGTAAGTTGGAGTGGGTTTGTTTCATTTCTTCTTCGTCTAAGACTTCGAAGACCCGTTCCGCAGACGCAACCGTCGACTGAATCGTGTTCATTAAGTTCGCCATTTGCGAGATTGGTTGTGAGAACTGTTGAGTATATTGTAAGAATGCTTGGATATTCCCTAAAGAAACGTGCCCGTTAGCAACGTCAATCCCACCAATAATGGCGACAAACACGTAACCGATGTTATTCAAAAACATCATTAACGGCATGATAATCCCAGAAATAAACTGGGCTTTCCATGCAGATTGATAGTAATTATTGTTTTGTTCTTCGAAGTCATCAATGGTGTCTTGTTCCTTATTGAAACTCTTGATAACGACGTGCCCAGCATAATTTTCTTCAACCTGGTTGTTCAATAACCCCAGGGACTTTTGCTGCGTCCCGAAGAACTTTTGTGATTTTGGTGCAATCACACCAACAACGACCAGGCTCAATGGAATCGTAACTAAGGCAATCAGCGTCAACTTCCAGCTGATCGTCAGCATCATCCAAATCGTCCCAACGAATGTCACAACACTCGTTACGGCTTGCGTTAAGTTTTGTTGCAAGGTGTTCGCAATGTTATCCATATCGTTGACGGCCCGACTCATAATATCCCCGTTAGAATGGGTATCATAGTACGAAATCGGCACATTTTGCATCTTGCCCTTAAACGAGCGCCGTAATTTATAAACGGTGCGTTGGGAAATTCGCGTCATGATATATTGTTGGATAAAGTTAAACAGTGCGGATGCAACGTACATCAGCAAAACAATCAGAATGATCTGCCCAATCTTTTCAAAGTTGATGGGATAACCATTTTGACTAATTCCGGCCTTTTGTTGTGCGACACCCTTCATGATGCCCTTATAAATTTCAGTCGTCGCTTTCCCTAAAATCTTAGGGGTTTGGATTTGGAAAATAACCGAAGTGATGGCAAAAATCATTACGATGGCCAGACCAACCCAACGGTCCGACATGTAGCGCATCAAGCGCATCGCTGTCTTCCAAAAACTCTTAGGCTTCTCAACGACCCCTTGCGAGCCAGGTCCGTGCCGTGGCCCACTAGGACGTGGTGCATCGGCTGAATTTGATTTCTTTTCGCTCATTAAAGTTGATCCTCCTCTCGTAATTGTGACTTCATAATTTCTTGATAAACTTCATTATTCGCTTTTAGTTCAGCGTGGGTCCCTTTACCAACTAACTTCCCGTTATCTAAAACAAGAATCAAGTCGGCATCGGCCACAGTGGCAATCCGTTGGGCCACAATGACCACAACGCTTTGCTGAATCAATTTGTCTTGGCGTAATTCTGCCCGTAATTCAGCGTCGGTCTTGAAGTCCAAAGCTGAAAACGAGTCGTCAAAAACGTACGCGGAAGCATGTTTAACCAATGCTCTGGCAATGGCTAACCGTTGCCGTTGTCCACCAGAGAAGTTACCCCCACCCTGTTCAACGTGGGCATCCAGTCCGCCTTCTTCTTTAACGAAGTCGGTTGACCGGGCAATTTCTAAGGCGTGCCAAATTTCATCATCGGTTGCCTTTTCATTCCCAAACCGCATGTTATCCCGGATCGTCCCGGTAAATAGTGTCGCCGTTTGTGGAACAAAAGAAACCGCCTTGTGTAAGTCAGTCAGGTTTAGGTTGCGGACGTCCACGTCATCTAATTTAACGGCACCATTTTCAACGTCGTAGAACCGTGGAATCAAGTTAACTAAGGTCGTCTTACCGGAACCAGTCCCACCAATGATGGCAACCGTTTGCCCGGAATGAGCCTTAAAGTCAATGTCCGATAAAGCCAACTGTTCAGCACTTTGATAACGGTAATCAACGTGATCAAATGCTAAGCTGTGAGTGGTCGTTGCTGGCAATGCTTCTGGCTTGTCTGGGTTCGTAATCTTGGTCTTAATGTCTAAGACTTCTTGAATCCGTGAAGCTGAGGCTGCGGCCCGTGGAATGAAGGCAAAGACCATGGCAAGCAACATGAAACTCATCAAGACTTGCATGGCGTAAGTCATAAATGCGATCATGTTCCCAACTTGCATCGTTTGGCTACCAATCAATTGACCACCAAACCAAACAATCGCCACGTTCGTTCCACTCATGATCAAGGTCATGACGGGGTAAGCTAAGGCAACAATTGTGTTAACTTTAATGGCATTAGCCGTGTAATCTTGGTTGGCGTCTTCAAAACGGTTTTGTTCAAATTTGTCTTGTCGGAATGCCCGGATAACCCGAACACCGGTCAAACCTTCACGAAAGACCAAGTTAATGCGGTCGGTCTTCGTTTGCATTGCCCGGAACAATGGAATGGCGCCCCACATAATCAAACCGATAAAAATTAATAATACCGGAATTGAGACCACGAAAATCCAGGTCAATTCATGACTCTTCGTGTATGCCAGGAAACTTGCCCCGACTAACATGATTGGTGCCATGATCATCATCCGTAACGCCATCATTGCGACGTTTTGAATCTGAACAACATCGTTAGTCGTCCGGGTAATTAATGAAGAAGTTTCGACTTTATCAAATTCATCATTTGAAAAGTTGATGACCTTCTTATAAATATCCGAACGTAAATTTTTCCCTAATTGTTGGGATGACCGCGCTGCGAGAAACACGTTCCCGAAAGCGGCAACTACGGATAACAGTGAAAAACCGATCATTTCAAACCCGATTTTCCAAATGTAATCAATGTCACCAGTGGCGACCCCGTTATTCACAATGTTCGACGTCAAACTAGGCAAATTCAAGTTAGCAATCACTTGGACGATCATGAATAAGATTGCCCCAATGACTGCGCCATATGAAATACGCCCCTTCGCTATTTTAAGCATCTACACGCTCCCCTTCATTCATTATCAAAATAATAATGCAGTATTCTAATCTAACGAAAAATTACTTCCTTGTCAACTATCCTGACAAGACTCACGGAAACTATTGCAACTCACTCCGGCAATTTTGACATCTAAAATGTTTTAATTTTTTATAAAGCCTTTAATAGTTAGTTAACAATGTTCTTTACTTAATTTCAAGCAAAGTAAAACGCAGCCGCTTCATTTGCGAAACGACTGCGCTTAATTATTAGGAAGTTTTAATTTTGATGAAGCCTTTTTAGCTACCGGCTAAGTTGGTACGAATATTGTTAGGAACGGTCGTTTCGTTGACTGCCTCCCACGTATTGACATTCTGCCCCTTAGTTTCAATTTTCAGATAATGTTGCTGCTTCAAGCGGTGATCCGCATTAAACGTCAGTGTTCGGGTCTGGCCCGTAGCATCGACCGTCTTCATCTTATAGGTGAAAATATCTTCATTCATCTCACCCTTCGTATGGCTGACAGCCTGATTCGTCAGGCCGTATACCGTCGTCACTTTCACCATGGGATTGACGTTATCCAATGCCATCGCAAGCTCATCGCCCCGATTTTTAGTTAGATGGCTCGAGAACAGTAATCCGCCCACCCCTACTACAATAATGGTTACCAATCCGAGTAAAAACTTTTTCATACTTATCGCCCCCTGCGAGTATTTTGTATTACAAATTTTATATTATCCAACTGATAGCCAGTCGTCTAGACCACCCAAGTAATTTTTAAGTAACTTAGCAAAGCCCTAAGTAATGCTAGCCTTTCTTAAGATATGCGGCCTAACTATATATTAAAAAAATGCTATTTTTACAAAATAATTACTGCGTCCCATTACTAAATCTATTAAGATAGGAACAAGGTACAATCAGGGGGGATTATCATGTCATCAAAAAAATGGGGACGACCTTGGCTACTCACACTACTCGGGTTATTACTACTAGGGGGCTGTAGTGCCGGTTCTACGGCCAGTAAGTCTGCACATCATTCCAGTGCGCAGGCGGCGACTAAAAGCCCGCAGACGAGCACTCAGCGTCAAAAACGGCATTACGCTAATTGGCACCACGTTAAAGAAGTTAAGCTACCAATTTTAATGTATCACAGCATTTCCAGTGGCAACGCGCTGCGAGTACCAACTAAGGAGTTCCGCACGCAAATGGCCTATCTAAAGCGCCATCACTATCAAACCTTAACGGCGGATGAGGCGGTCTACGCACTTAAACACAAAGCGTTGCCTCAAGGAAAAGTTGTCTGGATTACTTTAGATGACAGTTATAAGGATAATATGACGCAAGCTTGGCCAATTCTAAAGAAGAATCATCAACACGCGACCATCAATTTCATTACTGGCTTCACGGGTAAGAAGAATCACTTGAATTTGGCTGAAGCGCAAAAGATGAAGGCGTCGGGCAACATCGACTTTGAAAGTCACACGGTCCGCCATTTGGACCTCAACGACTTAACCTACCAAGTTCAGCTAACGGAACTAACCAGTTCTAAAAAATGGTTGGATCAACACTTAAAACAAAAAACGCAGGTCATCTGTTACCCCGCCGGACGAGCAGACGGGGCCACCATCAAAGCGGACAAGGCTGCGGGTTATACCTACGCCCTGTCAACGGCTGGAGGTATCGCGACGAGCCGCCAGAGTCCGTATAATCTAACGCGTCAGCGGGTCACCCCGGGAATGAGCATGGGCACCTTTGCCGCACTACTAAAATAACATTGCTATCAAAATAACCAGCCAATCGTCCGGTAAGCTTTACCGCGATTGGCTGGTTATTTTGTAATAGAATTTTAGAATCCATGAATGTTAACAACAAAAAAACGTTGATTTGCGGTCTAATCAACGTTTTACCGAGCAGTACTAATTGGGTATACTGGGCTCGAACCAGTAAATTACGGATTCAGAGTCCGCTGCCTTACCAATTTGGCGAATACCCAATAACAACTATTTAATAGTAACTTTTCGCGCAATTACTGTCAAGACTTCTTAGCCATCTTTATGCAATAAAAGTGGATTTTTTCTTATGGCTTGCATTTCCCGCCAACTTTCGACACACTGGGCTGTAGAGGTGGTTATCATGTCAACTGGTGAGCTGACCCGGATGTTCAACCACTTACGCCAACAACTGATCGTGTGGGCGGTGACTGCGGTTGGTCTAGCCGTGATGCGGACCTTTCTGCTCCCCACCCTACTGACATTTGTCTTCTGGTGTAGTGTGGCTTACTGTTTATTATTATTCATTGGTTTAGTTATTGTGACGATATTCCGTTTAAAACGTTAAAATCCGTTTGACAAGGCCCTGATGTTTCGGTAAGATAGTAACTGAATTTGTGCCCGCTGGTCAAATTGGTTAAGACGTCGCCCTCTCAAGGCGGAATTATGGGTTCGATCCCCATGCGGGTGATTTCATTAAAAATATCGGATAATAAAAAGCAAGCAGAACGTTGTTGTATCAGCGTTCTGCTTGCTTTTTTATTGTCGTTTTCTTCCAATTTGACCACAATGAACCCGTGAATTCATGCAAAACGTTTTACGGTTGGCTTTCAGGGTTTATAATAGAAGAGTAACGGAATACCCGTTAGTAATTATTCAGTGTTAAATTAACCGTTTTAGTGTCAATACAAAGGAGATAATGTTTTTGGTATACAAAGATGTTTTTGGGATCGATCATGACGATTGCCACATTGTCCAAACACGTCACGAATTCAACCGTATTTTTATCATTGAAAACTCAGTCGGGTCACGCTTCACTTGTATTAAGGACGGCGCCCCACTCGAAAAGAAAATGTCCGGTCACTGGAAGTACGCTAAAGCCAGTGATGCCCCCAAGAACTATGCTGTCCCTTATAAAGCCCAAAAGCGCTGATACTTGGCGAAAAGAGGATTCAGATGCGACTATACAAACCGTTAACTAAACCCGATGGTCGGGTCCAACACACCGGCGCACGTCACACCAATCCCTACTACGGTAAACGTGGGGCCGAATGGGTCAAAGACACCAACGCGTCTCTATATAATGCCCAACATGAACATTCACAATCACGGTACGACATCGAACGCCGCGTTAGCCGGATGACTCGCTACACTGTTTTTACAGTTCTGATCGTTCTTGCAATGATTATCGTCGGGTTTATTATCTATTCAATCGCACTTAGCTTATAACGCAAAAGATCCTCACACATTCAAACGATGTGTGGGGATCTTTTAGTTAACCTTTAATTTCTTTGGTATCAACGAGTACTTTGCTAACCATTCGTAGCTCATCGGTCAATTCGGAAGTCCGAATCCGGCCGAACTCGTCTAAGAACTTGCCAAGGCGTTCTTCATTTACTTTTTCAATCAACTTAGCTACTGACTCACCCTTCGGAGTAAGGGTTAAATACCGGTAACGTCGATCATATGGATCGATGTTCAACACAATCAAGTCATTATTAATCAGATAGGTTAGTTTTCTTGAAATGGCAGACGAAGAAACGTGCCGATCAGCTGCTAGTTCCTTCACTGTAATCCGATGTTCACTGCTGTGATCCAAGTAGTAAAGGATTAGAAATTGTTCAAACGAAATATCGGCGTCTTCCACCATCGTTTGGATGATTTCTCGTAAATGACTTTCCAGCCACGACATCCCTACTAAGACCTTCTCAAACAGTTCTGCATCATCATACTTTGCCTTTTTTTCCATGGTATCAGTCTTCAATTCTTCCAACCCCATTTGAGCGTCGTGTTCAGGCGGAGATTATTCACGACTCCGTGACTAAGCACGGTCACTAACTGCTGGCATAATTGTAATTTTAAGGTCACGTGTCATCTTCTTTTCGATGGCATCTTGAACGGCACGATCCGTTACAACTAAGCTAGATAACTTACTCTTCCCATCCATAATGTCTTTGACGTGTTGGTTATCCAAGTTGTCTGCAGACACGATTGGTAAGACATGGAAATGTTCGTTGGTTGCCTTTAAGCATTGATCAAACAATGGTGTATCGACACCCATAACTAGAACACTGTCTTGCTTTTGTAAGACAGATGATAACCACCAAGTTAATAATTGCGCTTCAGAATGGAATACGTTAGTGATGGCTTCATCCTTGTTAACAAGTTGAATCGATAATTCATGGTTGCTACCATATTGCTTGATCATCGCAATCGAGCGATCTGGCCGGTAGAAGTTTTCTAATGTAACTTGTGAATTGTTCGTCCGGTCGAGGTACTGCGTTACTGACATGAAGCCAGCTGCGTCATAAACATCACGCCGCGTTGCAATTGAGCCGTTGAAGTACGTGATATACCAAATAGCACCGTTCTTACGGTACTTCAGATCCATAATCAAGTTGCCACCATCATCAGCGATAGCCGTAATCTGTTGGTCTGAGTTCCGTTTGTATTGCCATGCTGGGTTGTCAGGCAATTCTGGCTTTGATTTGGCCACTTCGCCTGGAACCTTTGATTGGATAGCATAGTACATGTTAAATAGGCCAGTTTGTTTTTCAACTAAGCCGTTATTTTGATAGCTCTTCCAAATATCAGGTAAGCTGTCATTGTAGTTAACCGTGACAACGTTAGCGTCACCCTTAACTTCATTCTTCAAGAGTCCCATGATCATAGCCATTGAAGTCTTTTCTTCATCGGATAATGATTGAATTAAATCATTGCTGAAGAGGAAGTACTTCGATGATTGGTCAAACTCAACAGGTGAGACCAAGTGGGTCGTGCCGTAATCTGATTTTAACTTAGCGTCAATGCTTTCAATCTTTTGTTGTAAGCCTTTAACGGAAGTTTCGTTTTCATCATAGTCATGTTGTAGCCGGTTGATCTTTTGATTAACCAAATTCAACTGACGTGACTGTTCATCCTGCGCGTTTTTAGTCTTACGGTCATAGGCTACTAAGGCATCTTGAGCGGTATGTAACGATTTTTCCGCAGTCGTGATGGCGTGTTCTTTGCTTGACCGTTCACGAGTTTCAGATTGTTCACGTTTTTGGAGTTTAACGAGTTCACTGTTGATTGCGTCACTCTTTGAATACAGGTCTTGCGCTTGCTTTTCTTGTTGCTTCATTAATACAAACAACTTCTTCAAGTCTTGTTCGCCTTGAATAGCTTTACGCATATCCGCTTCATTTTGACGCAAATCAGCTAATGACCGTTCGGATTGGCTAATCTTTTGTTGCAATGAGTTCAACGTTTGGTCGCTCTTAGCTAAGGAGTGCTTAGCATCATCATACTGTTTTTGGGCAGTATTGATTTTAGCAACCATCGTCTTACGTTCGTCGCCATTATTCGTGACAACTTTATCCTGTTTCTGTAAAGAAACTTTAGCATCAGCTAACTGTTGACCCAGGTTCTTTTGTTCCGCAACTAAACTCTCGTAACGTTGCTTTTCGTGCTTGCGGTCCTGAACCAATTGAACCTTGAGTTCCCCACGTAAAACTTGGTACTGACTGTTCAAATCAGACATTTCACGTTCAATCATTGAGCTGGTCTTTGCGGACTTTTGCCCTGCACGACGCTGATTGACGCGGTTCTGTCCTTTAATTGGTGTAACGTTGGATGCAGTCGCACTACTGCTACCTGCTGGTGAAGCACCCGCGGCTTTTTGATCATTGCCAGGTGTAACTTTGGGCTTTGGCTTCTGAGCAGCGACAGTCGAGGTCGCTGTTGCGCGCTCAGAATGACCCGCAAAATCCTCATTCTTATCTTTGCGCTTTAAACTGAACATCTTCATAATGCAACTCCTCCATAAACTTGATTGTTTGCTCAAAGAGTAGAAAGGTCGGGAAAGCGACCTTTCCATCCGTTCAGCAAATAATCAAGTTGTAATTAATTATTATGCTTCATGCTTGCGACGTGATACACCGAAGTACAGTGCTGAACCCATTAACATCGTCCCAAGACCTAAGATTGCTAAAGCAGTCCCATTTTCGTCTTCGTCAGTTTGTGGCAATGCCTTTGCATCGGAAGTCTTAGTCTTAGGTGTTTCAACAGGTTTCAAAGCAGCGGCTGCAGGAAGAACACCGGCAGTCCCAGCTTCAACGGGTTGTTGTGCAACCGGTTTAGCAACTGGTGCAGTACTACCTTGAGCCTTATCACCATCGGCAGGAGCCGTAGTTGGTGCGGTGCTACCTTGAACCTTGTCACCATCGCCAGGTGCGGTTGTTGGAGCCGTAGTTGGTGCAGTTGTAGGCGCCGTAGTTGGTGCGGTCGTTGGAGCCGTAGTTGGTGCGGTTGTTGGGGCCGTAGTTGGTGCGGTCGTTGGGGCCGTAGTTGGTGCGGTCGTTGGGGCCGTAGTTGGTGCGGTCGTTGGAGCCGTAGTTGGTGCGGTCGTTGGAGCCGTAGTTGGTGCGGTCGTTGGAGCCGTAGTTGGTGCGGTCGTTGGAGCCGTAGTTGGTGCGGTCGTTGGGGCCGTAGTTGGTGCAGTCGTTGGTTGCGACGTCTTAGCGTAGACCAACGTTACAACACTGTCAGCATCACCAATCGTACCCTTAGCGTTACCTTCCTTGAGGCTGTAACCTTCGAAAGTCTTGGTTGCATCGTAGGCCGTACCAGTTTCGCCAGTAAAGGCCTGATCGTCTGCAAGTGCGTTACCATCTTCGTCAACGTACTTAGCAGTTACGGTGTATTGAGCAGCAGCGTCCTTGCTGTAAACTAACGTTACAACACTGTCAGCATCACCAATCGTACCCTTAGCAACACCTGACTTAAGCGTGTAACCATCAAAATCCTTGGTTGCATCGTAGTCTGTGCCAGTTTCACCAGTAAAGGTTTGATCGTCTGCAAGTGCATTACCATCTTCGTCAACGTACTTAGCAGTTACGGTGTATTGAGCAGCAACGTCTTTGTTGTAAACAAAGGTCAACACGTTAGGACCAGCAGCTAATGCAACCGCATTAGCGTCGCCATCTTGAAGGGCACCGTTATCACCAAGTTTGTAGCCAACGTAAGTGTAACCAGCAATTTCAGGATGAACAGCGGAATAAGTCCCTTCATTTTGGGTAAATGTCCCATCAGCACCTTGGATAAATTCAGTAGCTTGAGCAACTTCATTACCATCTTTATCTTGGTACTGAACTTGTAGTCCTGTACTTTCAACATAAGCTAAACTAACATCCAGGCCAGATGCACCAAGCGTCCCTGTTAAGTCCTTATCAGCTTCAACAAAATGATAACCATTCAATACAGCTGGTGTAATCGTGTAAGTGCCACCTACGTCACCGGCCTTAGTGACTACAGCATCATCTACTGGAACCAACTCACTGCCGTTTGCACCTTGCTTATTGACAATGTAGTAAGTCACCTTGATATTGGCTTGATCAACTGGTGTTGATGTATTTTCAGTTACATAGTTCCAGCCGGGAACAGAGGCATTGCCCACGGTACGATCATTGGAATTCGGCACATCTGCAAATTGCAACGAACCAGAAGCACCATCCGTAAGTGCTTTATAAACAAAATTGAAGGTTATGTCATCACCAATAGCACTGTATGGAATCGGTGCAAATGAAGTCGCAGAGGTTTCATTCAATTGAGTTGTTTTGTTATTAGTCTTGTAAGAAGCCAACGTCCATGTTCCACGATCAGCGCTTGAACTAGTCTGCTTGATTGTGAACTGACCATTAGCATTGCTCCAGTCAACTTCACCAGGAGTAGTATTCTTTGTCAACGTAATGTTGACATTATAAGATTCACCGGCTTTAGGATTACTGATTGCAGTATTCTTAACATCTTGTCCGGCTACATTATCATTATTTTTAGCAACCGTGTCGGAGTTTTTATCCGTAGGAACCACTTCACTAGGTGCCACGGAAGTAACATCAACTTTGGCAGCTTCTGAAACACTAACCGTTGCTTGTGAAGCTGGCTTCGTAACTGTTGGTGCAGCTTGTGAAACTGCCGTATCAGCAGCTTTAGGTGCAGTAGCACCTTTGGTTGCATCATCAGCAGCTGGCTTTGCAGCAGTGTTAGTATTAACCTTGGCAGACGTTGCTTGAATTCCTTGGGTAGCAGGTGCAGCAGAATTCGTAGTGTCAGTCTTAACTTGTGCTTGAGTATCGTCCTTTACATTCGATGCAGAACTGGCACCAGTATTAGACTTCGTATCCCCTTGAACTTCTTCAACTTGTGAACCACCATTATTGGAAGTATCAGCAGAAGCGTTTACATTTGCAAGAGAGAGTCCGGCAAGTAAAGCTAAGGTCGTTGCACCAGCAGCAACCCACTTTTTGCCGTCCTTATACATCTTTACCCGGTATACTGAATCGCCGGTAATTTTTTGATTATCTTTTGACATGTGGTTTTCCTCCCCAAACATCAACCAAATACACCGCTTAATCAAAACGGTGGGTGACAAATCGCTTGCCAACCCACCATCTTAGTCACGCGTATTTGTGTTGTGTCTATTACACCATTAATGATTCCATTGGCATTCGATCACACTGTAATGACTCAAACTTGAATCAAGGCCGCGTAATTCGCCAAAGAACATCATTAGTAACACTTAATGTGTACGATGATGTGCATCCCTGGTAAAATATTAAAATCATTGAATCTCATAGTATGTGCATCACTATTATAATTACGAGCTCAATCATTTAACGGGGTAACCTGTTAACTCTATAATCTCTCATAATTATAATAATATCAAGGGATAAATTAGTACAATAATTAATTTATGTCCTAAAATTAACCTTTTGGTAAAAACAGCTACTACACACACTAGGAAGTTAGGCGTTTGATAAGAAACCTGCTTAACTCCGTTGAATCATGATTTTACTTTAGAACAAGCCTTTAAGTGCTGAAATCAAGTTCAAGACGAATGAATGGAATCCACCAAAGATATCGTTTGAAACACTTGAAGTGTATGATGACGTATGCGTACCTGGAAGTACGTGGAAATCGTTAAAGAAACTCATGTTGTTTGCCTCCCCTATTAATGAATTTTTTAGGATTCAACTTATTTGTTGAATAAACCCTTAAGTGCTGAAACTAAGTTCAAGATGAATGAATGGAATCCACCGAATGGATCGTTTGAAACACTTGAAGTGTATGAAGAAGTATGGGTACCTGGTAATACGTGAAAATCGTTAAAGAAACTCATGTTATTTGCCTCCTATGGCAGTTAAAATTTTAATTTAGAATAAACCTTTAAGCGCTGAAATTAAGTTCAATACGAATGAATGGAATCCACCAAAGATATCGTTTGAAACACTTGAAGTGTATGAAGCGGTGTGAGTACCTGGTAAAATATGGAAATCATTGAAAAAGCTCATGCTATTTGCCTCCCGTGGCAGTTAAAATTTTAATTTAGAATAAACCTTTAAGTGCTGAAATTAAGTTCAATACGAATGAATGGAATCCACCGAATGGATCGTTTGAAACGCTTGAAGTATATGATGATGTATGCGTACCTGGAAGTACGTGAAAATCGTTAAAGAAACTCATGTTGTTTGCCTCCCCTATTAATGATTTTTAGGATTCAACTTATTTGTTGAATAAACCCTTAAGTGCTGAAACTAAGTTCAAAAGGAATGAATGTAGCCCACCGAATGGATCGTTTGAAACACTTGAAGTGTATGAAGAAGTGTGGGTACCTGGTAATACGTGAAAATCGTTAAAGAAACTCATGTTATTTGCCTCCTATGGCAGTTAAAATTTTAATTTAGAATAAACCTTTAAGTGCTGAAACTAAGTCCAAGATGAATGAATGGAATCCACCGAATGGATCGTTTGAAACACTAGCAGTATGTGATGAAGTATGAGTACCTGGTAATACGTGAAAATCTGCGAAAATTCCCATGATATGTTGCCTCCCTTTATTAATGTATTAATCTAGTTATCAGTAATTAGCTTATTTGTTGAATAAACCCTTAAGTGCTGAAACTAAGTTCAAAAGAAATGAATGTAACCCACCGAATGGATCATTGGAAACACTTGAAGTGTATGAAGAAGTGTGGGTACCTGGTAATACGTGAAAATCGTTAAAGAAACTCATGTTATTTGCCTCCTAATGGCATTAAAAATTTTAAAATTTAGAATAAACCTTTGAGTGCTGAAACTAAGCTCAAAACAAATGAATAGAAACTACCGAGTGGCGCATTTGAAACACTAGCAGTATGTGATGAAGTGTGTGTGCCTGGTAATACGTGAAAATCACCGAAAATACCCATGATATGTTGCCTCCCTTTAATTATGAGTTATTAGTTATCAGTACTTAGCTTATTTGTTGAATAAACCTTTGAGTGCTGAAACTAAGTTCAAAAGAAATGAGTGTAAACCACCAAATGGATCGTTGGAAACACTTGAAGTATATGATGACGTATGCGTACCTGGAAGTACGTGGAAATCGTTAAAGAAACTCATAATGTTTGCCCCCTTTTCTGATTAATACTTTTTTTAATTGATTTAGCCTTTTACAGCATCAATCACATTGAAAACAAATTTACAAAAGCATGAAGAAGCTAATTGATTAAGCCATCGTCATATCAGACAACTTGATGGTCATGTTATTGAACTATCAGATTGAAGTTCTCATTCAATTTGTTCATCCAACCTATCAGTGGCTTGAAATATTTAAGTGAATCGTTCAAGTCATTTAATCTTCATGTGAAACAAGTAACCTTGTTTACGGTTAAATAGTAACCAACCAGGCACACTTGCGTCAATAAAATAACTAATATTTGAATAAATACAGGGCAGTATCATATTCATTAGGAAAATATGCACACTATGTACAAGTCATGCGTTTCACTATGATTTAAAAATAGCCCAATTTCGGCCTATTTCAGCATGTTTTAATGCACTTAAACGTCCCTAATGACACCGCTTAACCTACTGGTATCAAAGGGTTTTAATTTTACTGTTGCTGTCAGTAAATTGGTCTAAATTACTAATTACCCATCTAATATCACTATTAATATTTTTTATTTTTTTGGACCAAATTGCCCCCTTTTTTTGAAATAATTATTAATAATATTAATACAAAGACATACTTCCTTCACAATTAGACAAATCGGTGTACCCATCGTTTACCAAGTAAGTACATCAAAATTGCACAAAAAAGTCGACCATGATGACGCTTCCGTCACGGTCGACTTTTTTGTGTAATTCATCATAAATCTTTTTTTTATTACCCGTGTTGATATTGCAAACGATAAAAATCACGGTACCGGTCATGGGTCGCTAGTAAGGTCTCATGATCACCATCCCCCGTAATTTGACCGTCTTCCATAAATAGAATCCGCGGGTAGGCTTCAATCTGGTTGAGTCGGTGGACGATCGTAATCGTCGTTAATTCTGCTGGTAACGTTGCTAACAGCTGCGTTACCCGTTCCTGGTTCTGATTATCCAGGCTCGCCGTCGCTTCGTCTAAGATCAGCAGTGATGGTTCACGAACTAAGGCCCGCACGATGGCAAGGCGTTGGCGCTGCCCACCAGAGACGTTTAAACCGCGTTCTCCGACGTCCGTATCCAACCCAGCCGGTAATTCAGCTAACCAGTCACCAAGCCCGACTTGGCCTAATAACGTCATTAGACGCTCATCTGAGACCGGTGTCGTCGATCCAAGCAGTAAATTATCTCGCATAGTTCCGGGCATCAAGTCAACTTCTTGACTCACGTAGCCAATTTGGTTTCGAATCGACGGAATCGTATAACTCGATACGGAGTGCCCGTTTACGTCCAACGACCCAGTAGTCGGCTCGTAATAAGCTTCTAGTAACGAAACTAAGGTGGTCTTCCCGCTCCCGCTTTCACCAATCAAGGCAATGCGTTCACCGCGGTTAATTTGCAGGTCAATATCTTTAAGAACTGGTTTATCAGCTTCATAACCAAAGTCCACGTGGTCAAAGTCAACCGTGTCGATGGTGCTTAACGTAGCCCCATCTAACCGCTTGTCTTCAACCGGGCTGTCCAAAATATCATCGATTCGTTCAGTAGCACCGACCGTCTGTTGAACGGCAGTCACTAACCCAGTCACACTACTCAAAGGTGAGATCATCTGAACCGCGTACATTAAGAACGCCACTAAACTCCCAATGGTCAAGGCTTTTGTTTGCACTAGGACCCCACCATAAACGATGATGACGAAAATAGCGCCCAGCAGCATGATGTTTAAGATTGGGTTCAAAAATGAAATTAACTTAATTTGCCGAACACTAAAGCCCTTGATTCGGTTAACCTGATCCGTCCCTTGTTGCTTCAAGGATTTTTCAGCGACCATGGCTTTAACGAGTCGGTTTTGTGAAATCATCTGTACGGACGCACTGTTCAAGTTGGCTGTCTCTTTTTGAATTGCCTTCGAGATTCGCGCCAAAATTTGGCCCATCGGTACAATGATGAGTGCCATCAACGGCACAACAATCAAAATAATGATCGTTAATTTAAAGTTCAATAAGAGCATTAAGGTCACTGACCCGATGATCGAGATGACCCCATTAATGGCGTTCGAGAATTGACTAGAGATTAATTCAAAGATAGTTGACGTATCGTTAACCACCCGACTAGAAAGTTCCCCGGTCCGGTTATGGTCAAAATACGGAATGGGTAAATCAACAATGTGTTCCCACAACGTACTCCGCAGCTTGGACACCGCGTCGACCCCGGTATAACTCAGCAAAAAGCTCGACGCCACACTTGAAAAGAGTTGCACAATAATCACAACGGCCAATTTTCCTAACAGTTGTCCAGACGTCCCGTGATTAAACGCATCGATGAAATCTTTCAGCATTAACGTAATGCCTAAACTACAAATCGTTGCTACGAAGGATAATAAAATGCCTAAAATGAATAGTCCTTTCTTAGGACTCGCATTCGTCGTAATTAAGCGTAGTAGGTCCCTCGTGCCATACTTACGCTTAGGCGGTTGTTTAACCGCACTCGCTGCGTTACTCGCCATATGTTGCTACTCCCCTCATTGCCTGAATATCTGGCTGAACGACATGGTCATTCCATTTTTGCCATACTTTGGCTTCAGAGAACTGACTACTGCGACCGTACGCCGCTTCACTCATTTCAGCTAATTGCTCTGGCTGTCGTAATAGTCCGAGAATCACTTTGCCTAATTCCACCAAGTTGTTGGCCGGAATCAACCGTCCGTTTTGGCCATCTTCAATCATGTCAGACGGCCCGTATTTGACGTCATACGCCACTACTGGAACCCCGTGACTAAGTGCTTCAAGAATGCCTAAGTTGAATCCTTCATATTGACTCGTCAAGACCATCATCTGAGCCTGGTCATAGACGGGCGTCAAATCGTGAACAAACCCCTTAAAACTAATAAAGGATTGCCACTGTTGCGAATTAACGAGGTTACGAAGCCGTTTTTCTTCTTTGAAGCCCGTCCAGGAGTCGCCATACCCGTAAATGTCTAACGTGACTTGCGGTAACTTCTCATGCACGTACGCAATTGCTTTGATCAGCTGATCTAACTGCTTTTCGACTGACAAACGGGCGACGGCAATCACTTTACCTGCCTGGCGCTGACTAAAGTCTACTGGTTGCGCGTCCAGCCGTTCATCGCTGACACTGCCCACCGGAATCCCGATGGTTGGCACGATGTTATGGATATGGTTCGTCATATCATCACACTCAGCCTGAGTGGACATAATGAAGCCATTCATCTGGTCAGCGTGGTCGAGCCCAATTTGGGTGTACGGCACGATTGGCGAATTGACTACGTCTAAAGGATCCAAAGTAAAGTTACTGTGCAAGAATTCGTACTTACGCGCCGTGGTCGTCATTTCAACTAGCGGGTGCATCCCCGCGTCGCTACGATCAACGATCATCGTCCCGTGTCCGCCAAATTCCGTGTTGATTGCATCCAAGAAGAAAGCCGTTAACTGATCCCAGTCTTCAAATTCATAGGTATTCCCTTTGTAATTGAGGACCCGTTGATGGGTCGCCACCGGTTCGTGGTGTTCATTGGGCCGGAAAAAGGTCTCTAAAACCGGTTGTCTCTTCGGATTTAGATGCTGTTCAAACACAATGATCTGGTTTTCGTCAAAATACTGCGCGACGGACAAGAACCCCCGCGTATCGTAGTAATCTCGCCGACTAACAGCATCCTGTGGATTTAAGATATCAACGTAATCAATGTTGCCCTTTGGATTCAAAACGATCCGCTTGCGCCGCTGGTTCCGTTGGATCACGTCAAATTCACGCGTATTGACCCGTACTAAGGTTTCTCCCTTAACGCGCGGATAGTTGGCCGCCGTCAGTGGGTCCCCTTCGTAATCAGTCGTGCCTTGAAAATAATCGTACATATTAACAACAAATTCATCATCCAGCCCGACTTGGTGCATATTTTGATGCAAGTCGCGCACATAATTGCGCGTCACGATCATCGCCGGTACGCGGTGTTTCGTAAAGAGGCGTTGCCGGTTGATCATCGCCAGTTCAATGGCTGATGGTGTTGAATCAATTTTGCTCGTAATGAAAAAGTACATAGCCTATGCCCTCATTTTTTATCATTCATGTGACAAACTTTCAACTGGATCTAACCGGGCAGCCATGTGTGCTGGCGCTAAGGCCGCTAACAAACTAATAACCACACTGACAGCCATTCCGCCTAGCATTGCAGTCCCTGAAATTCGCACAATTGGATATTTAATTAAACTGTAGATAGCAGTGTTCCCTAACACTTGCCATAATTGTCCAAAAATAATCCCCATAATTGCAGCTAATACCCCAATAGTTAGGGCTTCAGCAAAGAATAAGTGACTGATATCACGCTTACGGGCACCTAAAGCTCGTAAAACCCCGATTTCACGTGTCCGTTCAGACACACTGACATACAAGACCACGATGATCATGATGGCGGAAACTAATAACGCAATCCCCGCAACCCCGGTCAAGACGTTCGTTGCTAAACGAATGTAGGTGTTCAAGGAATCAATCAAATCACCAATTCCAGTGTAGTTGTACTGTTGCTTCTTATTTGAGCCCTTAATGGCCTTGATCTGGTGTTCAACGGACTTGACGTGACTCAACTTATCAATCTGTACAATGGCAAAGTTTGGCCGGTAAGTAACCTTCTTAGTGTTCACCATTGCTTTAGCCGTCTTAGGTGTCACAACGACGTTGGTATCGTTGCTACCTGTGATCCCGCTAACTTTTAACTGTTTTTTCACGGTTACGGACTTGTTATGCTTGTCGACCATGGACAACTTAACCGTCACACGTTTATTCAACGCTTGCTTGTACTTCTTCGTCCCAACTAACTTTTTAGCGAGCTTCCGCCCAATCAAGACTCCATTAGTTCCGGGACGGGTCCCGTTCTTAATGGTCTTAGCTAAAATAGTCTGGTTATCCGTTTGTAAGCTAACCGTGGCCTTGTTCTTCTTATAACTAGCCTGGGCGCCCGCATAGTAACCGAGTGTCGTGGATTTAACGTGTTTGATTTTGGCAATCTTGTTAATGTTTGCACTAGTAATTTGAGCATTCTTGGCCGCCGCCGTTGTTTCTTTGTTGACCGCTTCCTTATAAGCCTTCGCCGTTTTCGCTTTGTCACGCGCTTTGGTGCTGACTTTGCCCGTCTTCTTACTAATCTGAACCGCCGTTGGGTTAACTTGTGACGTGATTTGGTGATTCATATAATCCTGAATCCCAGACCCCAATCCAAGCATCACGACAATACTACTGATCCCGATTGATGAGCCAAAGATAATCAACAGGTACCGTAACCACATCCGGCGCATATGTTGCATTGACATCTTAAACATTTGTCGAAAACCTAGTACCCGGTAACGGGTGGGCTGCTTTTCAACGTCATCAAACGGGGCCCCGATGACTAACTCATCGTGAATTTTCCCATCATCTAAGTGCACGATCCGCGTCCCGTAATCGGCAACTTCTTGTGAGTGGGTCACCGTGATAACTAACTTGCCTTCCGCAGCGATTGAATACAAGATATCCATGACATCCTGCGTGTTTTCACTATCTAACGCCCCGGTCGGTTCATCGGCAATGATAATATCAGGATCACTGGCCAGCGCCCGCGCAATCGCGACCCGTTGTTTTTGTCCCCCTGACAGCTCATTTGGAAATTGGTGGGATTGTTTTTCCAAGCCAACCCGTTTTAACAGCGCCTCACCCTGCTTCACCTGTTCGGCGTGTGAGAGCCGTGTCATCTTTAATGAGAGTAAAACGTTATCCAAAACATTCAGATAACTTACTAAGTTGAAGTTTTGGAAAATAAACCCAACCGTTTCACGCCGATACCGGTCCATCTGCCGTTCATTCATTGAACGTAACGATTTACCATCCAATAAAACGTCACCATCATAATGGTGATCCAAGCCCCCGATAATGTTCATCAATGTAGATTTACCACCACCAGACTCCCCGAGAATTGAAATAAATTCCCCGCGGTCAAAGTTTAGGTTAATACCTTTCAAAATCACGTTTTCCTCGTGATTTAAGGTATAGGCTTTACGAATATCATGTAATTCTAAAAAGCTCATATATATGTACCTCCCGATTCTTTTTTGGAGAATACCCCAGAATACAGTTCCTCAGTAATAACTTTGCGATTTTTAGTGAATGATGTAAAGTGTTATCGAATACCAGGGGTAACTATTTATTAATCTAACAATTAGCACCTAAATCCCCGTGGTAACTACTTATTGTTAGTAACAATTAACGTAAACAAGTTGTGAATTTTCTTTGAAAATGCTTTCTCAGACCATTCAGATACCAGCAAAAGTACACCGGTTAATAAAGCGCTTTAGCAAACTAAATAACCGCTTTTTTCCAAACAAAAACCCGCCCTCAGAAAGTGATACTTTCCTGAAGACGGGTTTTAAGGATATTTGCTGTTAATTTTAAGCTATCGTTCTGTTATTTAAAGAAACTCTTCTTGGCAACGATGCGATAAATGGCGTCGCCAAGACCGGTCACGAACACGATCCCGAGGCCAACGTATTGGAGCCACGGGAGGCTATCTTTAATACTGACCACCTGACTGCCGGCACCAAAAAGAATCAGGCCAAAGACAATCAGAATACTTTCAACTAAGTTCAACGTTCGCATAGTTACTCTCCTCATCGACTCGGATTATTATTTCTATTATAACTGAAGTGACAGCGTTTTGAAATCACCGCAACGATGAGCTGCTAATGATATCGGTCGTGAAGGTGGCTTTTGACCGGTGATTTTCCGGTCTTAGGCCACGGACGGTTCGGGACAATTGCGACTTTTGCAATCGTTCCGGGCGAGGGGCTAGACCGCTCCCCAGGCTAGCCCCGGTCCCACGACCGCATGTCATCAGTGGCAACCGGAATAGCTCATAAGTAACTAATCAAAAAAACGTCGCTCGGACGCCACAAAAGCAGTCCGAACGACGTTATTCTTTTATTTAGGCTCTAGAATATTGGGTGTTGATGGATTTCCATCAACACCCAGTTTTTGTGTAAAATAAAAAGGACAAATCTCCTCAATGCACCACTAGCACCGACCAAAGTAAAAGTAAAGGCAAGTGAGAAAAGATGTCCCAAAACCATTTTATCGAAGATACTCTTCAAATTAAAGACCCAAATATTATTTGTACTGATATTGATAGTAGTGATCCAAGCAAACAGGTTGTTCACGCCAAACTGACCTATCCTTTAGAGAACTGCCCACTTTGTGGCCAGCCAGAAGTAGTACGTTTTGGGACTAATCTAATTAATGTCAGAATGCCCCCAGTCAAAGAACGGCCAATTATTTTAAAATTGCGTAAGCAACGTTATCGGTGTAAATCCTGTAAGCATACTTTTAGCGCACAAACATCATTAGTTAAACCGCATTGCCAGATATCAGAAGATACGAAGCAAATGATTATCT